>NZ_CP034909.1:2855000-2965000 GCF_008932245.1 Sinorhizobium alkalisoli
ATTTGGTGATCGCGTCCCAGGAGTTGAACGGCGCCGCATCGCCGGCGAATTGCGCAAGAAAGAGCCCCGGTCCCTTGATGGTCCTCATGCAAATTTCCTCCCTTTTGCCTCTCTGAGAAAACCGGCGTGCCGGTCAAGTGGTGGCCGTTGAGCGCTTCGTCCCCGCAATTTCGTGACAACCGACATACCTGCAACGTTGCAGGAGCCAAAAGCTAACAGAATTTCCGTCAGGGGCAATGGGCTTCTGCCGCCTTGTGGAAAAAGAACTCGTCACGCCGGCAGGAGCGCTGACCACGCCCCTGCCAAGGGACGGATGCCCGTCAGACGTAACGGTTGACGATGTTTTCCAGAAGTTCCTGCTTGCCGGATTTGGGCTGCGGATTGAGGTCGGCCTTCAGAACCCAGGCCTCGATCTCTTCGAGCGAGAAGCCGCCCTCGAGCATCTTCTTCGCTTCGGGTACAGCCCAGCCGGCGTAACGTTTGTCGAGCGGGGCCGAGAGCGCCTTGTCCCCGATCATCTTCGCCGCCGCCTTCAGGCCGCGCGCGCAGCAATCCATGCCGCCGATATGGCCGATCAGCAGATCCTCCGGATCGATCGACTGGCGGCGCAGCTTCGCATCGAAATTGGTGCCGCCGGTCTTGAAGCCGCCGCCGGACAGGATCTGATAGTAGGCGAGCGCCATTTCCGGAACATTGTTCGGGAACTGGTCGGTATCCCAGCCGGACTGGTAATCGTTGCGGTTCATGTCGATCGAGCCGAAGATGCCGAGCGCATTGGCAAGTGCCAGTTCGTGCTCGAACGAGTGGCCGGCGAGGATCGCGTGGCCCTGCTCGATATTCACCTTCACCTCGTTTTCGAGGCCGTATTTCTTCAGGAAGCCGTAGACGGTCGCGACGTCGTAATCGTATTGGTGCTTTGTCGGCTCCTGCGGCTTCGGCTCGATGAGGATCGTGCCCTTGAAGCCGATCTTGTGCTTGTATTCGACGACGAGATTTAAAAAGCGGCCGAGTTGGTCGAGCTCGCGCTTCATGTCGGTGTTGAGCAGCGTCTCATATCCCTCGCGCCCGCCCCAGAGCACGTAGTTCTCGCCGCCGAGCTTTTGCGTCGCGTCGATGCAGGTCTTCACGGTCGCCGCCGCGAAGGCGAAGACGTCCGGGTCGGGATTGGTCGCGGCACCGCCCATATAGCGGCGGTTCGAGAAGAGGTTCGCGGTACCCCAAAGCAGCTTTACCCCGCTGTCCGCCTGCTTCCTGGCGAAATAGTCGACGATCTCATTGAGGTTGCTGGTGTTCTCGGCAAAGTTCCGGCCCTCCGGGCGCACATCCGCGTCATGGAAGCAGTAGTAGGGCGTGCCGAGCAACTGGAAGAACTCGAAGGCAACGTCGGCCTTGAGCTTCGCCGCTTCCATCGTGTCCTTGAACCATGGACGCTCGAAGGTCTGTCCGCCGAAGGGATCGCCGCCCGGCCAGACGAATGTGTGCCAGTAGGCGACGGCGAAGCGCAGATGCTCCTCCATCCGCTTGCCAAGGACGATCTCGTCCGGATTGTAGTGACGGAAGGCAAGCGGATTGGTGCTTTCCGGCCCTTCATATTTGATCTTGGCGATATCGCCGAAAAAACCCGTGTTCACGGCTGGCTCCTCTCATGGACTCTGCAATGCCGGCTCTGTCCGGCCGTCTGGTGGAAAGGTAATCGTTTACAGTCCCTCGGGTGACCGGCACCGGCCGGCTGTGCCTGGCTCGTTACATCGTCGCTCCCTTGATTGCGGGGTAAAGCCGACGGTAGCGCCGGTAGGCGTCTTCATAGGCCGGCACCAGCGAGGCGTCGGGCGCGATCGTTTCCGCCGTCTCGGGCGCCGTGCAGACAGAAAACGCATCCGCGCCGGTCGCGGCGATCAGACCGAGCCGCGCCGAGCCAAACGCCGCACCGAAATCGCCATCGGCCGGTAGGTCGACCGGCAGGTCGAGCGCCGTCGCGATCGATTTCAGCCAATAGCGGGAGCGGGAGCCGCCGCCGATCGCAGTGACGCGGGAAAGCAACGTGCCGGCCGACCGCAAGGCTTCCAGGCTGTCGCGAATCGCAAAGGAAACGCCTTCGAGCACCGCCTGCGTCAGCACCGCTCGCGAGCTCTCGTGCCCAAGGCCGGCAAAGGCGCCGCGGATCGCCGCGTCGTTGTGCGGCGTGCGCTCTCCGGAGAGATAGGGAAGGAAGGTGACCGAACCGGGCGCCTTGAGCTCATCGCCAAGCTCTGCGGTGAGATCCGCCGCGCTCCTGCCGGTTACGCCCGCATGCCAGTTCAGCGCGTCGGTCGCCGAAAGTATGACGCCCATCTGATGCCATGTGTTGGGCAGCGCATGGCAGAAGGCATGAACGGCGCTTTCCGGATTGGGGAGATAGCGGGCGTTGGCGGAAAAGAGCACGCCGGACGTTCCGAGCGAGACGAAAGCATCCCCCTCGCCGACGGTGCCCATGCCGCAGGCAGACGCCGCATTGTCGCCGGCGCCGCCGGCCACGACGACGTTCTGGCCCATGCCCCAGCGGCTCGCAAGTTCCGGCCTCAAGGCGCCGGCCCCTTCGGTCCCCTCGACGAGGCTCGGCATCTGCCGCTCCTCGAGGTATGTGGCGGCAAGCAGACTCTCGGACCACCGGCGCTTGCCCGTGTCGAGCCACGACGTGCCGGCGGAATCCGACATTTCCGACATGTGCTCGCCGGTCAGCCACAGGCGGAGATAGTCCTTGGGCAGCAGGACCCAGCGCAGCTGCGCGAAGATCTCCGGCTCGTTTTCCCGCACCCAGGCGAGCTTCGGCGCGGTGAAGCCGGGAAAGACAATGTTGCCGGTGAGCGCGCGGAACTGCGGGTCGCTGTCGAGTTCGGCTGCTTCGGCGTAGCTGCGGGTGTCGTTCCAGAGTATGCACGGCCGAAGCACGGCGTCATGCTTGTCGAGAAGCGTTGCGCCGTGCATCTGGCCGGACAAGCCGATCCCGCGGACGGCGGCAAGCGCCTGTGAATGGGCCGCCTTGAGCCCGCCGATCGCCTCGTCAGCCGCACGGATCCAGTCGGCGGGATCCTGTTCCGACCAGCCGGGACGCGGGCGAGACACGTCGAGACCGGCCGAGGCGGAACCGACGATGCGCTGGTCGTCATCGATCAGCATCGCCTTGACGCCGGAGGTACCGAGATCCAGTCCGAGATACATGGGTATCCTCCTAAGCCTGCCCGTTCGGCAGATTGTCCTTCAGGAATATATCGATGCGGATGCGTTCCTGCGCCGCAATCACCGGCAGGCCGTCCGCCTTGGCCTTGAGGACGCGGATCGCGCTCCTGACCTCGTGGCCGGCATCCTGGTTGAGGATCACGTCGATCGTTCCGGAGACAAGCGCGGCGCGGCTATAGGGGGTCAGTTCGTGTGCAACCACGCAGATCGTTTCCGCCTTGCCCGCCGTCTCGAGCGCCGCGACGAGACCGCGATTGCCGGCGCCGAGACTATAGATGCCGGCAAGATCCGGCTGCGCAGCGAGAAGCGCCGCGACCAGCTTCTGGGCGAGCACCGCATCGTCCTGGCCCTCGATTACCGGCAGCAGCGCGCGGGCGCCGAAATGGTCGCGCATCACCGCATGAAAGCCTTCAAGCCGATCCCTGTGATCGCGCACGAGCATGGAGCCGGCCAGCACGGCGACCGGTCCTTCGCGGCTGCCGAGAAAGCGTCCGATCAGATTGCCGGCCGTGCGCCCGGCGGCGATATTGTCGATGCCGGCGAAATGATCGCGCGCCGAACCCGGCAGATCCGAGACGAGAGTCACAACGGCAATACCGTCGTCGCGAAGACGTTTCACCGCCGCGGTCACTTCTGGCGCATCGATAGCGACGACGGCAACGCCTGCCGGCTGTCGCCGATGCGCCTCTTCGAGTGCCTCCGCCAACGCCTGCGGATTGAAGGCCGGTACCGACAGAATGGTGATCTCCGTGCGCTCCGCCGCCGAGCGGGCGATCGCCGCCCTGACTTCGACCTCCAGGCCGCGCATGAAGGAGTTGTCGCCCGCCGGAACGATGAAAACCAGCGGATAGGTGCGGCCCTTTGCAAGGTTCGCTGCCGTGACGTCGCGTACGTAGCCAAGCGTTTCGATCGCCCGCTCGACCTTGTCGCGCGTCACGGCCCGGACGCCCGGACGCTTGTTCAGCACCCGGTCGACGGTGGCCAGGCTGACGCCCGCTTCGGCGGCGATATCGTGAACGGTTGGGCGCATCTTCTCCTCCTCGGGAATCCCCTTAGAGGAATTTCTGATGTACGTAAATCAAAAATGTATTGAGGGCGCCATTGGCAGGAGGGGATGGTTCAATACAAAAACGCCCGCAACGAGTTTGACACTCTTGCACCGTGGTGGCCCCTCACGCTTGTCCCGCAAAAGGCAACGGAACGGGAGCACAACGGCCACCATTCTCTCCGCCAACGCCTAGCACAGGCAAAGAGCGGCTGGAAAGTTGCCGCATCTCCCTCCGCCCTATGCGGGGTAGCTGGGCGGATGAGGGATTCGTAGCCTTTAATGCCCGCCGCCGGTGCTGCCATCCTGCGGTTTGCTGATCATCAGGACGCCGGTGATCATCACCAGGAAGAGTGCGGTCAAAAGCAGGAATATGTCGCCGAACGACATGATCGCCGCCTGTTGCTGCACCATGGCGGCCAGTTGCTTGACGGCGGCGGTCGTGCCGTCAAGGCCATAGGCGTCGAAATTCGCCGCCATGCTGTTGAGGCGATCCACCGCCTCGGGATTGCCCCATTGAACGTGCTCGGCAAGTCGGGCGTGATGGAAATCCTGCCGCGCTGTCAGGATCGTATTGATGATCGCAAGTCCGACGGCGCCGCCGAGATTGCGCGTCAGATTAAAGAGACCGGAGGCATTGCGGACGCGCTCGGGCGGCAACGTACCGAGCGCGATATTGTTGATCGGCACCATGCAGAGCATCAGCGAGCAACCGCGCAGGATCTGCGGCACGAACAGTTCCCAGAAGTCCCAGTCCGCGGTCAAATGGCCCATCATCCAGGTGCCCGCCGCGAATCCCGCAAAGCCGATCCCCATCATCAGTCTGGGATCGAGGCGCCCCGCCAGGAAACCTGCGACCGGCGCGGTGAAGAACATGGCGAGGCCCGAGACGAACATGGTCTCGCCGATCATCAGCGAATCATAACCGCGTATCCGGCCGAGGTAGAGCGGATAGAGATAGGTGAGTCCGTAGAGACCGATGCCCATGACGAAGGAGAAGAGTGAGCCGAATGTGAAGTTGCGGTTGGCGAAGGCCCTGAGATCGACCACAGGAAATTCCGCCGCGAATGCCCGGTGGAAGAACACAAGGGCACCGAGCGCGGCCGCGACCGCGCCCATGACGATATGTGTGTCATTGAACCAATCATTGGCGTTGCCTTCCTCCAGCACGTATTCGAGCGAGCCCAGAAAGATTGCCATCGAAAGAAGGCCCCACCAGTCGAACTTCTTCATCAGTCCCAGTTCCGGCTTGTCGAAGTCGATGAAGGTCCAGGTCAGCGACGCAACGATGATGCCGGGAATGACATTGACGAGGAACAGCCAGTGCCAGGAAAAGGCGTGGCTCAGATAGCCGCCGACCGTCGGGCCGATGGTGGGCGCCAACGTCGCGATCAGCCCGATGATTGGCGAGACGACGTTGCGCTTCGACGGCGGGAAGATGGTAAAGGCGGCGGCAAAGACCGAGGGAATCATGCCCCCGCCGATAAAGCCCTGGATCGCACGGTAGACGATCATCTGCTCTATGTTGGTAGCGGTCGCGGCGAGTGCGCTAGCCGCCGTGAAACCGGCGGCGGCGACGGAAAAGAGCACGCGCGTCGAAACGATGCGGGCGAGTGTGCCCGACAGCGGGATCATGATGACTTCGGCGATCAGATAGGCAGTCTGCACCCATCCGATCTCGTCCGAGCCGGCGGAGAGCCCCGCCTGGATTTCGGCAAGTGAGGCCGAAACGATCTGGATGTCGAGGATCGCCATGAACATGCCGACCACCATAGCCAGGAAAGCGATCAGCCGCCGCGGGTCCATGCGTTCTTCCGCGCCGACGGCGCGTGCCGCCACGACGCCCGCTGCTGCCGTTGCCGCCATCCTGGGCACTCCTCGCTTGTCGCTTACTTCGCCTCGGCGACCGTCGCGCCTTTCGGGGCCGTTCGGGTATCGACGTCGACAACGACGCTCAGCCCCGCGCGCAGATTGCCCTTGGCGAGCGCATCGGCCGGCAGCGTGATGCGGACCGGGACGCGCTGGGTGATCTTGGTGAAGTTGCCCGTGGCGTTTTCCGCCGGCAGCAGTGAGAAGACCGCGCCGGAGGCCGGCGAAATCGACGCGACGGTGCCTTCGATGGAGTGCCCGTCATAGGCGTCGACATGGATCTGGACCTTGGAACCCGGCACCAGATCCGCAATCTGCGTTTCCTTGAAATTGGCGTCGATATAGAGCGCGTTTACCGGCACGAGCGCCGCAAGGCGCTGTCCTGCGGAAACGAGGTCGCCGACCTGGACCGCGACATTGCCGACGACACCGTCATAGGGCGCCTTCAGCACGGTGAAGGCGAGGTCGCGGTTCGCCTTGTCGCGCGCAAGTTCAAGCGATCGGATGGTGCTCTCCGCTTCCTGGCGCTGCGCCTGGAGCACGGTGATATTAGCCTGGGCCGCGGCGATATTGGCATCCGCGCCGACGAGGTTCGCGCGTGCTTGGTCCAGTGCAACCTGTGCGCTGTCGCGAGCGGCGTCGGTCCCGAAGTCCTTTGACTGCAGATCGCTGGCTCGCTTCTGCGCCAGTTCTGCGCCCCTGAGCGCCGCCTCGAAGGATTCCTTCTGCGCTTGCGCCTGGTTGAGGCTTGCCTTCGCGCCGGCGATCTGCGCGTCGAAGCGGCTGAGCGCCAGCTTCTGCGTCAAAATCTGCGCCTCGGCCTGCTCGGCCGCGATGCGATAGTCGCCATCGTCGAGCGTGACGAGCGAGGCGCCGGCCTTCACGTGCTGGTTGGCGACGACATTGACCTTGGCGACATAGCCAGACACCTTTGGCGAGATGGTGGCGATATCCGCCTCGATATAGGCGTCGTCGGTCGTGACCATGAAGCGGCCGTTCGTCCACCAGTCATAGCCATACCAGCCGCCCGCCGCGAGCAACGCGAGGCCCAGAACCGGAAGTATCGGGTTTCGGCGCTTCTTCTGAGGCGCTGCCGTATCGGTCGATGGCCGTCCCCTCGCCGACGCCGCTTCGCCGCTCGGAGCCTCGACCTTGCCGGTGAGGTCCTTGACTTCGAAGTCATCGTCGACGGGACGGACGCGGGCAGCGCTCGAGATGCTGTTGCTGGACATGGGGACACCGGTCTGAATGAATGATTGCTAAAATTGACTGAACCGTTCGGTTCGATGTCGCTTGACATAGGGCCTTTGTCGCCGCATATCAAGTGCAAATCGAACCGATCGGTTCGAAAAACAAAGTGGTAAGAGGCGCCGACCGCTCAGTACCCCTTTCTTTTTATTGGATCCGATCGCGCCTATGGTTTTTGGATCGGCTCCAGAAACCAACGCGAAGCAGTGGAGAAGCCCGGCAATCATGAAGCCATCGAACAGCGACCAGCAGGAAAGGCATCCGCAGGAGCAGGAACAGCCGTCCACGAGCGGCGGCCGGCGACCCGCCGGCGCGGATCCGGTGAAGCGCGAGCAGATTCTCGAGGGCGCCAAACGCGTTTTCATGCGCAGCAACTTCGATGCAGCCAGTATGAACGACATTACCCGCGAGGCTGGCGTCTCAAAGGGCACTCTCTATGTCTATTTCGAGAACAAGGAAGACCTGTTCGAGGCGTTGATCGCGCGCGAGCGCAGCCGCATCGTCAGCAGCATCAAACAGTTGCTGAACGATCATGACTCCATTGAGGTCGCGCTTCACGATTTCGGCGTGGCCCTCGTGACCAGCATCACCTCCGACTACACGATCCGCGCGATGCGCACCGTGCTCGGTGTCATCGACCGAATGCCGCGGCTGGCACAACGCTTCTTCACCGCTACGCCGGAAAACGGCTATACCGTCCTGAAGTCCTATCTCGACCGGCAGGTGGCCAAGGGCATGCTGTCGATCGACGATACGGAGCTGGCAGCGAAACAGTTCATCGAGCTCTCCATGGCCGGCCTCTTCAAGGGCCGCCTCTTCGGCATGTGCGACGCGGTTCCGGCCGCACAGTTGGAAAAGAACGTGAGCTCAGCCATCCGCGTCTTCATGGCCGCCTATGGGCAGAAATCGCAAACCGGCTGAAACGGCACCCCGGGACACGCAGCGCCATTCTCGTCCAATCCCGCAATTGCGATCAAACGTGTCCGCCTGCGAGGCCGTATCAGCTGGATCGTCTGCCACGGGAGTGAACATGAGTGCCATCGGACGGGCGATCTGGTTCATTGAAAGCCATTTCGCCAGAGATATATCGCTGGAGCAGATTGCCGAGGCCGCCGGGCTGTCGCGCTATCATTTGTCGCGCGTCTTCGGCCTTGCGACCGGTCGTTCGATCAGCACCTATATCCGCGGGCGCCGCCTGAGCGGGGCGGCACGCCTCCTCGCCGACGGCAACTCGACCATTCTCGAGGTGGCCCTCGATGCGGGCTACGGCTCGCACGAGGCCTTCACCCGTGCCTTTCGCGAGCAATTCGGCGTGACTCCCGAATCCATCCGCAAGCAAGGGCATTTTCGCAACATCGAACTGATGGAGCCCATCAGAATGGACGACACACGCACCCTGAAAATCGACGCGCCGCGCTTCGAGGATGGCCCCGCGCTTCTCCTCGCCGGCCTGGCGGAGACTTATACCTACAATCGCACCGAGGGCATCCCCTCCCTCTGGCAGCGCTTCAACACCTATTTCGGCAACATCCCGGGCCAACGCGGCAATGTCGCCTACGGCGTTTGCACCCACGCGGATGCGGCGACCGGGAGCTTCCGTTACATGGCCGCCGTCGAAGTCGAAGACGCGGACTCGCTGCCGAACGGATTTTCGACCCTGAAGCTGCCGAAGCAACGCTATGCGGTGTTCCTGCATCGAGGGCACATTTCCGCGATCTCCAACACGGCTCAACACATCTTCGGGTCTTGGTTTCCGCAATCGGGACTCGAGCATGGCCAGACCCCCGACCTCATCGAACGCTATGACGAGCGCTTCGATCCGGAAACAGGCCAGGGCGTCGTCGAGATGTGGGTACCCATAAAGGAATGAGCGCATCATGCCGCAACGCCGCCGCGAAAGGCGCGGCGGCGCTTGCGACTTTCAGAAGTATCCCTAAATACTGCGGCGATCTTGCGCGACGACGCGCCCGGAGCGGGTTCCCGCTCTGCTTTGGTCTAGGAAAGGAAAAGATCGCCGATGCAGGAAATCCTCACACTCGTCCAAAGTCCCGAGGCTTGGGTCGCCCTGGTGACGCTCATCGTCATGGAGGTCGTGCTCGGCATCGACAACCTGATCTTCATCTCGATCCTCACCAACAAGTTGCCTGCAGCCCACCGTGTCAGTGCCCGCCGCATCGGCATCGGCCTTGCGCTGATCATGCGCCTGGCACTGCTCGGAACAATCGCGTGGATCGTGCAACTGACCCAGCCGGTCTTCGAAGCCTTCGGGCACGGCTTCTCCTGGAAGGACATGATCCTGATCGCCGGCGGCCTGTTCCTTGTCTGGAAAGCGACGAAAGAAATCCACCACAGCGTCGATCCGAAAGATCACGCGGAGGATTTCATCGCCACCTCAGCGATCAACAGCTTCACCGCAGCCATCGGCCAGATTCTGCTGCTCGACCTTGTCTTCTCCGTCGACAGCATCATCACCGCTGTCGGCATGACGCCGCACCTGCCGATCATGGTGGCCGCGGTTGTCGTCGCCGTTACAGTCATGCTGCTTGCGGCAACGCCGCTCGCCAACTTCATCGAGCGGAACCCGACCATCGTGATGCTGGCGCTCGCCTTCCTGCTGATGATCGGCACCACGCTGATCGCCGAGGGCATGGGCTTCCACGTCCCGAAGGGCTATGTCTATGCGGCCATGGCATTCTCGGCGCTGGTCGAGGGGCTGAATATGATGGCCCGCAATGCTCGTCTGAAGAGGCGGGCGGAAAAGCTCCACTAGCGCATGATCCGACCGGAGTGAAACGAGGATCGACAAGATCATGCGTCAAAAAGAAAGCGTTAGAGCGCCGATCTGATCCAGGCAGATCGAAACGCGCTCTAGCCGCCCCTCGATATGGGGGTCGGCATCGCGGACCTCCATGAGAATGAGCGGGCTCCGCCGTCCCGCGGCACGATCACCGCTACCGAAGCGTCTCCTTCCGGTTTCCGTTGACAGGAGGGGCTTTCTATGGTCTCACCCCTGCCGACTGGAATTGCCCGCCGATACCGCTGGTGCGGCGCCCTTGCGGGCGTTTCCTTCCCATAAAAAAGGCGCCCCGCCTGCGGGAGTACGCTCCGGCAGAGGGCCCCAAAGCACGTCAAGACGGGCAAGACCATGGCAGATTCAGGAGTCCGGGTGCGCATCGCGCCCTCCCCCACCGGCGAACCGCATGTCGGTACCGCCTACATCGCGCTGTTCAACTATCTCTTCGCGAAGAAGCATGGCGGCGAGTTCATCCTGCGCATCGAGGACACCGATGCGACACGCTCGACGCCGGAATTCGAGAAGAAGGTGCTCGATGCCCTGGAATGGTGCGGCCTCAAGTGGTCGGAAGGTCCCGATATCGGCGGCCCCTACGGTCCCTATCGCCAGAGCGACCGCAAGGATATCTATAAGCCCTATGTCGAGAAGATCGTTGCAAACGGCCACGGCTTCCGCTGTTTCTGCACGCCCGAGCGGCTGGAAGAGATGCGCGAGGCGCAGCGCGCCGCGGGCAAGCCGCCGAAATATGACGGTCTCTGCCTCAGCCTTGCAGCCGAGGAAGTGACCTCGCGAGTCGCCGCCGGCGAGCCCCACGTCGTGCGCATGAAGATCCCGACGGAAGGCTCCTGCAAGTTCCACGACGGCGTCTACGGCGACGTCGAGATCCCGTGGGATGCGGTCGACATGCAGGTGCTGCTCAAGGCCGACGGCATGCCGACCTACCACATGGCGAACGTCGTCGACGACCACCTGATGAAGATCACCCATGTCGCGCGCGGCGAGGAATGGCTCGCCTCCGTGCCGAAGCACATCCTGATCTACCAGTATCTCGGCCTCGAACCGCCGAAGTTCATGCACCTTTCGCTTATGCGCAACGCCGACAAGTCGAAGCTGTCGAAGCGCAAGAACCCCACGTCGATCTCCTATTACACCGCGCTCGGCTACCTGCCTGAAGCGCTGATGAACTTCCTCGGCCTGTTTTTCATCCAGATCGCAGAAGGTGAAGAGCTGTTGACGGTCGACGAGTTGGCGGAGAAATTCGACCCGGAAAACCTTTCGAAGGCCGGCGCCATATTCGACGTCCAGAAGCTCGACTGGCTGAACGCCCGCTGGATCCGCGAGAAGCTTTCCGAAGAAGAATTCGCCGCCCGCGTCTTCGCCTGGGCGCGCGAGAACGACCGCCTCATGGAAGGCCTCAAGCTCTCGCAGTCGCGTATTTCCAAGCTCGGTGAACTGCCCGACCTCGCCGCCTTCCTGTTCAAGTCGGACCTCGGCCTGCAGCCCGCCGCCTTTGCCGGCGTCAAGGCTTCGCCCGAGGACATGCTGGAAATCCTGAACACGGTACAGCCGCATCTCGAGAAGATCCTCGAATGGAACAAGGAGTCGATCGAGGCGGAACTGCGCGCCGTCGCCGAAGCGACCGGCAAGAAGCTGAAGGCGATCGTCGCGCCGCTCTTCGTCGCCGTCTCAGGCTCGCAGCGCTCGCTGCCGCTCTTCGATTCAATGGAGTTGCTCGGCCGCGCGGTCGTGCGCCAGCGCCTGAAGGTGGCGTCTCAGGTCGTCGCTTCGATGGTCGGCGGCGGAAAGTAAGGACAAGACGATGAATCAGACGACTGAAAACGCCGGCCTTTCCTCCGACGCGACCGAGGTTCGCGCCCAGAAGCTGAAACTCCTGCGCGAGCAGGTCGGCGACGTCTACCCGGCGCATTTCCATCGCACCATCACCAATGCGGAACTTGCCGAAAAATACGCCGGGCTCGAACCGGAGACGGAAAGCGGCGAGACGGTAACGGTCGCCGGCCGCGTCTTCTCCTCGCGCAATTCCGGCATGTTCATCGATATCCATGACGCATCCGGCAAGATCCAGATCTTCTCGCACAAGGATACGGCGCCGGAAGAGGCGCGGGCCCTGCTCCCGATGATCGACCTCGGCGATATCATCGGCGTCACCGGCGAGGTGCGGCGCACCAAGCGGGGCGAGCTGACGGTGAACGCGAAAGAGATCACCATGCTCTGCAAGTCGCTTTTGCCGATGCCGGAGAAGTATCACGGCCTCGCCGACATCGAGACCCGCTACCGCAAGCGCTATCTCGACATCATGGTCAACGAGGAGTCCAAGCTGCGCTTTCAGCAGCGCAGCCGCATCGTCTCGAGCCTGCGCCGCTTCCTTGAGGACGAGAGCTTCATGGAAGTGGAAACGCCGATGCTGCAGCCGATCTATGGCGGTGCGACGGCCGAACCCTTCAAGACCCATCACAACACGCTGAAGCTCGACATGTATCTGCGCATCGCGCCCGAGCTTTACCTGAAGCGCGTTCTCGTTTCCGGCCTCACCGACAAGGTGTTCGAAATCAACCGCAACTTCCGCAACGAAGGCGTCTCCACCCGGCACAATCCGGAATTCACGATGATGGAGTGCTATTGGGCCTATGCGGATTACGAGGACATGATGGGCCTCGTCGAACGCATGTTCGAGGCGCTGGCGCTGGCGGTGCACGGTAAGACCGAGTTCGAATTCGGCGACAAGCAGCTCTCTTTCAAGGGACCATTCCCGCGCGTCTCCATGCCGGCGGCCGTAAAGGAGGCGACCGGCATCGATTTCCTTGCGATTAAGACCGATGAGGAAGCCCGCGAGGCCGCAAGAATGGCCGGTTTCGAGATCGAGAAGGACGCGACGTGGGGCGAAGTTCTCGCTTTCGTCTTCGAGGAAAGGGTCGAGGCGACGCTCATACAGCCCGCCCACGTCGTCCACTTCCCCAAGGATATCTCGCCCTTCGCCAAGGAAGTGCCGGGCGAGCCGCGGCTCGTGGAGCGCTTCGAGACCTATTGCAACGGCTGGGAGATCGGCAATGCCTTCTCCGAGCTCAACGATCCGGTCGAACAGCGCGCCCGCATGGTCGAGCAGATGGAACAGGCCCACGCCCGCGGCGAGACGGAAAAGACGCTCGACGAAGACTTCCTAGAAGCCATGGACCAGGGCATGCCGCCCGCCGGCGGGTTGGGGATCGGCGTCGACCGGCTCATCATGCTGCTCACCAATTCGCCGTCGATCCGCGATATCATCCTCTTCCCGGCCCGCCGCCACAAAGTCGATTGAGCGAAGCAGCAGTCGACGAAAAAGGGCGCCTGCCGCGCGAGCGGCGGGCTTTCCAAAGATTCCGGGGTTTCGGGTGATGCGATGGGCTAGTGGCTCCCATGCGCGGCGCTCTCGCTCGCCTGCGCAATCTCAGTTCCCTCGGACTCGAGGCACAGCGAGCGATCGTCCATTTTGGCCATCATGCTTCGGACATCGTCGAGTTCGAGATCGACCACATTGCCGTGAAACATGCCGATCCGATTGGCCTTCCCGTCGTTATAGGAGGCACGGAACGGTTCATCCATGCCGATGACGCTTCGCGGCCCGGGGGCAAAAAGCACCTCCGCACCGATCGCCGCGCCGCGCACCGCCGCGCGCTCCTCCGGACCGGCAGCATCCAGCACCACCACTTGGTAGAGATCCGCCTTTTCCCTGTTTGCCAACGCCCCGACGACGCGCAGCGCCGTTCGGACGCGATCCGGGCCGCTTGCCCTGTCCGTCTTCACATGCATGCGGATCCAGCGCTGGCCATGGTGATCGAGCTTCACTGTCCTGAGCGTCGTGCAGGCAAGGCCCGAGAGTGAGGGTTGCCCGAGGTGCGACATGAGCCGGTCGCCGCCGACATAAACGGCAGCGGCGCCGGAAGCGGCGGAAACGGCAAAGGCCGCGGACAGCATAAGCACAAGGCGCTTCGAAGGACGCAATTTACTCAGGATAACCTTCACGCTCGGCTCCGCGCTCGTCGTAAGGATTGCAGGGAATACCAGTGGATTCCTGCAAGGATAAGCGACGCACCCTTTCGGAAAGTTTAAGCACCGCCAACGGGCGGATCGCAGCCGCTTGAGTATCCTCATTCTCGGAAGGGCCGCGCCGCAGGCGATTGACTTTCGCCCGCACCTTGTCCATTGCCGCCCGCACGCAACAACAGGCAATGAGGCGGGGAACCCGCCGGAAAGAACAGGCGACATCATGCACAAGGTCATCTTCGATACGGATCCGGGCGTCGACGACGCGATGGCCCTTCTCTTCCTGCACCGGCACCCGAACATCGATCTCATCGGCATCACCTCTGTCTTCGGCAACGCCTCTATCGAGACGACCACGCGCAACGCACTTTTTCTGAAGCAAGCCTGGGGCATCGCCGCGCCGGTCGCCCGCGGCCTCGGAGAAACATTCGATCCGAGCCGGCCGCATGCCGATTGGCCGACGGGTATCCATGGCCATGACGGGCTCGGCAATATCGACGTGCCAAAGGGGATCGATCTGCCGCTCGATCCCCGCCCGGCCCACCAATTCATCATCGACACCGTGCGCGCCAATCCCGGCGAAGTGACGCTCGTGGCGGTCGGCCGCATGACCAATCTGGCGCGGGCGGTCCGCAACGACCCTGACATCGCGCTCCTGGTCAAGGAGGTCGTCATCATGGGCGGAGCCTTCGACGTGCCCGGCAACATCACGCCGGCGGCCGAAGCCAATATCCACGGTGACCCGGAGGCCGCGGACATGGTGATGACGGCGCCCTGGCCGGTGACCGTCGTCGGACTCGACGTAACCTCGCAGACGGTGATGACGCGCGCCGTCCTCGCCGACATTGCCGAGCGCGGCGGCACGGCGGCACGGCTGCTCGCCGATATCTCGCGCTTCTACATCACCTTCTACGAGCAGCATGTCGACGACGGCATGGTCGTGCACGACAGCTGCGCCTGCGCCTATGTCGTCGCACCGGAACTCTTCGAAACCCGCAGCGGCGCCATCCGCGTTCTTTGCGGCGGCATCGCCGATGGGCAGACGATCCAGAAGCCGGATGGACGTCTCTTCCCGCCGAATGCCTGGGACGGACTGCCGAGCCAGCGGGCCTGCATCGGCATCGATGCCGAAGCCGTCCTCAAGCTTATCGGTGAAACGCTGGCGAAGGTCCGTTGACGCCAAAAAACTTGCCTTGGATAGCTGGCAGGCGGGCGTCGGCCGGCTATCTTTATCCGCATGAAGCCGGAGATTTTGCTCTATCCCGCCCCGAAGGGGCTCTATTGCGAAAAGGGAAACTTCTACATCGACCCGGTGCAGCCGGTCGAAAGGGCGCTGATCACCCACGGCCATTCCGATCATGCCCGCGCCGGCCATGGCCATGTGCTTGCGACACGCGAGACGCTCGACATCATGCGGCTGCGCTATGGCGACGGCTTTTGCGGCGCGAGCGAGATTGCGCGCCTCGGAGAAACAATTGTCATCGACGGCGTGCGCTTGCGCTTCCATCCGGCCGGCCATGTGCTCGGATCGGCGCAGGTCTCGATTGAAGCGAATGGAACGCGGATCGTCGTCTCCGGCGATTACAAGCGCCGGCCGGATCCGACCTGCCTCAGTTTCGAGCCCGTCCCCTGCGACGTCTTCATCACCGAAGCGACCTTCGGCCTGCCGGTCTTCCACCACCCGGACGACAGGGCGGAAGTTGCCCGGCTGCTTCAGTCGCTGAGGCAATTCCCCGAGCGTGCCCATCTGGTCGGCGCCTATGCGCTCGGCAAGGCGCAGCGCGTCATCGCCCTCCTTCGCCGGCAGGGCTATGATGCCCCGATCCACATCCATGGCGCGCTCTCAAAACTGTGCGAGTACTACCAGCGCGAAGGTATCGATCTCGGCGAGATCCGCCACGCCACGGTCGAGGGCGAGAATCGGCCGGACCTCGCCGGCGCGATCATCGTCGGCCCTCCCTCGGCCTTCTCCGATCGCTGGGCGCGGCGCTTCGCCGAGCCGCTCGCCGCCTTTGCATCCGGCTGGATGCTTATTCGCCAGCGAGCGAAGCAGCGCGGCGTCGAACTGCCGCTCGTCATCTCCGATCATTGCGACTGGGCGGAACTGACGCAGACCATACGGGAGATCGCGCCAGGCGAGGTCTGGGTGACGCACGGCCGCGAAGAGGCCCTGGTGCGCTGGTGCGAGTTGGAGGGTATCCCGGCACGCCCGCTGCACCTCGTCGGCTACGAAGACGAAGGGGAGTGAGCGATGAGGGCCTTCGCCGAACTCCTCAACCGCCTCGTGCTGACGCCGCAGCGAAACGCAAAGATCCGGCTGCTCGTCGATTATTTCCGTACCACCCGGGACCCGAGCCGCGGTTATGCGCTGGCGGCAATCGCCGGCACGCTTTCGCTCCACGCCGTGAAGCCGGCCCTGATCCGGGACCTCCTGCTCGAGCGCATGGACAAAGTCCTGTTCCACTACTCCTATGATTATGTGGGCGATCTCGCCGAGACGGTTTCGCTGGCCTGGGAACCACCGGCCGACGTCGTACCGGCGGACATTCCCCTGGGAGAGATCGTCGAACGCCTCCAGAGGACGGGACGCACCGAAGTGCGCTCGCTCGTGCGCGACACGCTGGACCAGCTCGATGCTTCCGGCCGTCTCGCCTTCTTGAAGCTCGTCACCGGCGGGTTGCGCATCGGCGTCTCGGCGCGGCTCGCCAAACAGGCGCTGGCCGCCATGGGTGGCAAGGATGTCGGCGAGATAGAGAGGCTCTGGCACGGCCTGGCACCGCCCTATCTGCCCCTCTTCCTCTGGCTCAGTGGAGAGGGTGAGATGCCTGTGCTCAAGACGCCCGCCGTGTTTCACTCGGTGATGCTGGCGACGCCGGTCGCCGAGCGCGAACTCGAGGGACTCGATCCCGCCGATTTCGCGGCCGAATGGAAATGGGATGGCATCCGAGTGCAGCTTGCCAACAGCGGTGGCGTGCGACGCCTCTATTCGCGCAGCGGCGATGAGATCTCGGGCGCCTTTCCGGAAATCCTCGATGCCGCCGACTTCGCCGGCGTAATCGACGGCGAGTTGCTGATCGGCGGGACCGCGCGTAGCAACCGCGCGACGGGCGGCTTCGCCGACCTGCAGCAGCGCCTGAACCGCAAGACCGTCAGCCGCAGGCTGCTTGCGGACTTTCCGGCCTTCATCCGCGGCTACGACATCCTGTTTTCCGGCGAGCAGGACATCCGGCCCGAGCCCTTTCATGTCCGCCGCGAAGCTCTGTCCGCCATGATCGACTCTTCCTCGCCGCAACATTTCGACCTCTCTCCGCTGGTCCCCTTTTCCAGTTGGGAGGAACTGGACCGCCTGCGCTCGAGCCCGCCGGATCCGGTGATCGAAGGCGTCATGCTGAAGCGGCTCGATTCCGCCTACCTGGCCGGCCGCGTCAAAGGCCCCTGGTTCAAGTGGAAGCGCGAACCTTTCAATATCGACGCGGTGCTGATGTATGCGCAACGCGGCCACGGCAAACGTTCCAGCTACTATTCCGATTTCACGTTCGGTGTCTGGACGGGAGGGGAAGACGGAACGGCGCTCGTTCCAGTCGGCAAGGCGTATTTCGGCTTCACCGACGCCGAACTCGAAATCCTCGATCGCTTCGTGCGCGACAACACTGTCGAGCGATTCGGTCCTGTTCGCGCCGTGCGGGCAGAACCCGACGCCGGATTCGTCGTCGAAGTCGCCTTCGAAGGCATCAACCGTTCCACGCGCCACAAATCGGGCGTCGCCATGCGCTTTCCACGCATCTCCCGCCTGCGGCCCGACAAGCTGCCGCGCGACGCCGACCGTCTGGAAACCCTGCAGGCGATGATCGCCGCAAGGGCATGATCCTATTTCAGCTACGACGCATGAAGAATTGTTAAGGAGAATCTGGAATCATCGCTGCGACCATGTGCGTGCGCGTCTGCTGGGTAGTCTTGTGCCAGATAACAACATCCACAACGTCGGAAAGTCCCGGCTTTCGCGATTCCTGACCCCGAATTACCTCCCGGCGGCTATCGCTACCATTGTCGTGATAGTTGCCGGGATCTTTGCCGACCATCAAAACCGGGTCATTTCGGAAGCGCGCACGCGCTCGCTCGTTGCCGACGAACTGGCGCCGATCCATTCAAAGCTCGAGAACAGCATTAACGGCAACATCCAACTCGTCCGCGGTCTGATCGGCACGATCGCCACCGAACCGGAGATGCAGCAGCAACGCTTTGCCGAACTCGCGCAAAGCATCTTCACCGAGCGCTCACAGCTGCGCAACCTAGCGGCCGCCCCGGATCTGGTCGTATCGATGGTCTATCCGGTCGAAGGCAACGAAAAGGCCGTTGGCCTCGATTATCGCAACAATGAAAAGCAGCGTGCGGGCGCGTTGCGGGTGATGGAGACGAGAAAGCTCGTGCTCGCCGGCCCCGTCGAGCTCGTGCAGGGCGGACAGGGTTTGATCGGCCGTTTTCCGGTGATAACCGGTGAGGGAAAGCGCTTCTGGGGCCTTGTCTCGGCCGTCATCGATATCGATCAGCTCTATCGCGACAGCGGCCTGGTTTCGCCCGATCTCGACATCGATATAGCCATCGCCGGTCGCGACGGGCTGGGGCGCCATGGTTCCGTCTTCTTCGGAGATGCGACGATCTTCCGGAAAACGCCGGTCGAGATAGATGTTGCTCTGCCGGGCGGCTCCTGGCGCATCGCGGCGGTTCCGAAGGGCGGATGGCCGGCGACGCCGCAAAATGCCTGGACGGTTCGCCTGCTGATCCTGCTCGGTGGCCTGACGATCGTCGGTCCGATGATCATGACCGGCCGCCTGACGACGGAGCGCCAGGAAAATATCCGGGCGCTGAAGCGCAGCAAGGATCTGCTCCAAGAATTGTCTCACCGCTTGAAGATCGCGCTCGACGCGTCGAAGATCGGCATTTGGGAGGTGGATATCGACAGCGGCAGGCTGCTCTGGGACAGCCGGATGAAGGAGCTCTACGGCGTTCGATCGCATGTGGGCACGACGACCGCCGACTGGGAAGAGAGATTGCACCCGGACGATCGCGCACGTGCCGAAGCGGAGTTCGCCGAAGCGGTCGCCACGGGTGGAGCCTATAATTCCGAATTCCGCGTCGTCCTCCCCAGCGGCCGGATTCGCCATATCCGCGCCATCGGCTCCACCTATCTCGCCGAAAGCGGCACACGCAAGATCGTCGGCGTCAACTGGGACGTAACGGCCGATATCGAAACGCGGGCGCGGCTTTCGGAAGCCAAGCGCCTTGCAGAGGCGCACAGCGCCGAGCTGGAGGCCGCGCGCCACCGCATGGAATTCAATGCGCTTCACGATCCACTCACCGGATTGCCCAATCGGCGCTTCCTCGACCAGATCCTGGCGGATCGCAGCATGCAGTTCGATCCCGGGGCAAAACTCAGCATCTTTCACATCGATCTCGACCGCTTCAAGCAAATCAACGACACGCTCGGCCATGCCGCCGGCGACGAGATCCTCAGGCATGCCGCCGCGCTGCTGCAGGAAAATGCGCGCGAGGGCGACTTCGTCGGACGAATCGGCGGGGATGAATTCGTCATCATCCGTGCAAGCGACAGTCCGGACGATGATGCCGCACTGGCCTCACGGATTATCGAGGCGATGAGCACACCGGTGCGCTACAAGGACCAGGAATGCCGCATCGGCGTCAGCATCGGCATCGCTGCCCAGGCCGCCGCCGCGGACGAACTCTCCCAGGTTTTGGTCAACGCCGATATCGCGCTTTACGAGGCCAAGCGCCGCGGCCGCAATCGCCACGAAACCTTCACGGGTGCACTCAAGACCGAGGTTTTCAAGACCAAACAGACCGCCGACGAAATCCTTCGCGCTCTCGAGCAGAACGAATTCGTCGCGCATTTCCAGCCGCAATTCTGTCCGAAGTCGCTGGAGGTGATCGGCGTAGAGGCGCTGGCGCGCTGGGACCATCCGACCAAAGGGCTCATCGGTCCGCATGCCTTTTTGAAGACGGCCGAGGACATCAACGTGGTCGCGGCAATCGATCAGACGATCCTGGAGCAGGCGCTCTTCCAGATCTGCCGGTGGGAGGCGAATGGTGTCCGCATACCGAAGGTCTCCGTGAATCTCTCCTATTCGCGCCTGAGCGACGAGCGGCTGATCGAGCGGCTGGAACAGATGCACATTCCCGAAGGACGGCTTTCCTTCGAACTGCTCGAATCGATATCCTTCGACGAGAACGACCTGACGGTGCTGTCGAATATCCGGCGCATAAAGGAGCTCGGCATCGACATCGAGATCGACGATTTCGGCACCGGCTATGCCTCCATCGTCAGCCTTTTGAAGTTGACGCCACGCCGGCTCAAGATCGACCGGCAACTGATCTTGCCGATCCGCGAGTCGGTCCAGCAGCGGCGCCTGGTGGAATCGATCATCGACATTGGCACGTCGCTCGGCATCGAGGTGATCGCCGAGGGCGTGGAAACGCTGGAGCATGCCGCCATTCTCGAGGAACTCGGCTGCCACGGCCTCCAAGGGTATGCCTTCGCGCGGCCCATGGGTGCGAACGATCTTGCCACCTTCGTCTTCGAGCGGCGATGGCGTGCCGATGAGCGCAAGCTGGGGGCTTGAAGCCGGCGCTACAGGCGCCGGCTATTTCTCTCCGGCGGGCTGCGCAGCCGACTGAAAAAAGCCATAAAAACATATGCGTTTGCCGATCGGACGACGGTCCGGGCATTGCCTTCGTCGGCCGCTTCGGCGACGATGTTATCGCGCACCAGGACCCAATCCCAAACACAGGCAGTCAGGAGTCGAACGATCGAATACGCGGAGAAATTGCTTTTCATCTTTCTTCTCGCCCCTTTCGGGGGGAGTCTCCTCGTACTCTTCTTCCCGTCCGATCAACGCGGCGCCACGGCCTGGTTCGCCGGCGCCATTGCGCTCGTCTGTTTTCTGCTGGCGGCTGGTCTCTACCCTTTGGTCACCGCGGGCGGCGTGCTTCGTTTCGAACTCGATTGGATCCCAGAGCTCGGTCTGAACCTCACATTGCGCATGGACGGCTTCGCCTGGCTTTTTGCGACGCTGATCACCGCCATCGGCGTTCTCGTCGTGCTTTATGCACGCTATTACATGGCGGCCGAAGACCCCGTCCCCCGCTTCTTCTCGCTGTTCCTCGCCTTCATGGGCTCGATGCTTGGCGTCGTGCTTTCCGGCAACCTGATCCTGCTCGCCGTCTTCTGGGAATTGACGAGCATCGTTTCCTTCCTGCTGATCGGCTATTGGCACCACAACGCCCATGCGCGCGACGGCGCCCGCATCGCACTGACGATGACCGCGATGGGCGGCCTCTCCATGCTGATCGGCCTGCTGCTCATCGGATGCGTGGTCGGCAGCTACGAGCTCGATGCGGTGCTCGCCTCCGGCAATGCGATCCGCAATGATCCGCTATACCTGCCGATCCTGATCCTCATCCTCTTCGGCGCGCTGACGAAGAGCGCACAGTTCCCGTTTCATTTTTGGCTGCCGCACGCCATGGCCGCGCCGACACCGGTTTCCGCCTACCTGCACTCGGCAACCATGGTGAAGGCCGGCGTCTTTCTGCTTGCGCGGCTCTGGCCGGTCATGGCAGGCACGGAAGCCTGGTTTTGGATCGTCGGCCTTGCGGGCCTGTCGACGCTGTTGCTCGGCGCCTATTTCGCCATCTTCCAGCAGGATCTGAAGGGCCTGCTTGCCTATTCGACCATCAGCCATCTCGGGCTGATCACCGTACTGCTCAGCCTCGGCAGCCCGATCGCGGCGGTCGCCGCCGTCTTCCACATCGTCAATCATGCCACCTTCAAGGCGTCCTTGTTCATGGCGGCCGGCATCATCGACCATGAGACCGGCACGCGCGACATGCGCAGGCTGAGCGGCCTCTTCCGCTACATGCCGATCACGGCGACGCTCGCCATGGTCGCCAGCGCCGCAATGGCCGGCGTGCCGTTGCTGAACGGCTTCCTGTCGAAGGAGATGTTCTTCGCCGAGGCGATCGAGACGCATCTCGTCAATACGCTCGATACGGCGACGCCCTATGTCGCGACGATTGCGGGCATGTTCGCCGTTACCTACTCGCTGCGCTTCATCCACAGCGTCTTCTTTGGTGATCCGCCTGCGGATCTGCCGAAGAAGCCGCACGAGCCACCGCGCTGGATGCGGGCACCGATCGAGTTCCTGGTGCTCGCCTGCCTGGTCG
Organism: Sinorhizobium alkalisoli; assembly: GCF_008932245.1. Classification (NCBI taxonomy): domain Bacteria; kingdom Pseudomonadati; phylum Pseudomonadota; class Alphaproteobacteria; order Hyphomicrobiales; family Rhizobiaceae; genus Sinorhizobium; species Sinorhizobium alkalisoli. Next base: position 2,877,449 of record NZ_CP034909.1, read on the forward strand.
TCGGCATTCTTCCTGGCCGAACGATCGGTCCTTTCCTGCACACGGCCGTCGTTTCGATCCTCGGGGACAGGACGCCGGACTACAGCCTGGCCGTCTGGCACGGCTGGAACGTCCCGCTGATCATGAGTTTCGTGGCGCTTTCGGGCGGCGTCGGTCTTTACTTCCTGATGCGCTCCTATCTCGCAACCGGGATCGAGGGGCCGCCGGTCTTCCGGCTGCTCGAAGGACAGCGCATATTCGAGCGCGTGCTGGTGACGCTTTCATGGAAATGGGCGCGCTGGCTCGAACAGAGGTTTGGTACACGGCGGCTGCAACCGCAGATGTTGCTCCTCGTTTTTCTCGCGGTCTCGGCGGCCGCATTCCCGCTTTTCCTCCGCGGTTTCGAGTTGCCGCCCCTGATGATACGCGGCATCGACCCGGCCTTCGCCCTGCTCTGGGGGATCGGCATTGCCTGCGCCGTCGGCGCGGCCTACCAGGCAAAATTCCACCGCCTGTTCGCGCTCGTGCTGCTCGGCGGTGCTGGGCTCATCACCTGCGTCACCTTCGTCTGGCTCTCCGCACCGGACCTGGCGGTTACCCAGCTTCTCGTCGAGATCGTCACGACCGTGCTCATCCTGCTCGGATTGCGTTGGCTGCCGAAACGGATCCAGGAACCGGAGTCGGAGGATATTCCACTTAAGGTTCGCTTCCGGCGTCTGCGCGACTTTCTGCTTGCGCTTGCCGCCGGCGGCGGGATGAGCCTCATCGCCTATCGCGTGATGACGCAGCCCGCATCCGAGTCCATCGCCAGTTACTTCCTCGAGCGCGCCTATAGCGAAGGCGGCGGCACCAATGTCGTCAACGTCATCCTGGTCGACTTCCGCGGCTTCGACACGCTGGGCGAAATCGCCGTTCTCTGTATCGTCGCACTGACGGTCTTCGCGCTGCTCCTGCGTTTCCGCCCGCACTTGGACAACCAGGATATCCCGCTGCAGCAACGGGTGCAGAACGCCTTTGACGACGACCATCCGGATCGAAGCGCCGGCGACAGCATAGCCGAATACCTCCACATTCCCTCCGCGATCATGCGCTGGATGTTCCCGGTCATCGGAATGCTCGCCGCCTATCTCTTCCTGCGGGGTCACGACCTGCCGGGCGGCGGCTTTGCCGCGGGGATCGCCCTGTCGATCGGCTTTCTCCTGCAATACATGTCCGGCGGCACGCGCTGGGTCGAGGAGCGGCTGCGCATCCATCCGCTCCGCTGGATGAGCATCGGCCTCCTGGTCGCGGCCGGCACCGGCATCGGCTCCTGGGTGTTCGGCTATCCGTTCCTGACGTCGCATTCGCAATATGCGACGCTTCCGATCATCGGCAAGGTGCCGCTGGCGAGCGCCATCCTTTTTGACCTGGGTGTCTTTTCGCTCGTACTCGGCGCCACGGTGCTGATGCTCATCGCGCTGGCACACCAGTCCGTCCGCGCACCGCGCGCCCATGCGAGACCCGCGCGCACCGCGAGGGAGGCGGCCCAGTAATGGAACTCATCCTCTCCGCCGGCATCGGAGCACTGACCGCGTCAGGCGTCTATCTGCTGTTGCGACCGCGAACCTATCAGGTCATCATCGGGCTTTCGCTACTTTCCTACGCGGTCAATCTCTTCATCTTCGGCATGGGGCGGCTGCGGGTGAATGCCCCGCCCATTCTCGACCCGGGCGGCGTCGGCGATCTGGCACGCTACACGGATCCCGTGCCGCAGGCGCTGGTGCTGACCGCTATCGTCATCGGCTTTGCCATGACCGCCCTGTTTCTCGTGGTGATTCTCGCCTCGCGCGGCTTCACCGGCACCGACCACGTCGACGGCAGGGAGCAGCGCGGTGACTGAGTGGCTGCACCATCTGTCGATCCTGCCAATTCTCGCGCCGCTCGCGGTTGCGGCCGCGTTGGTCCCGATCAATGAGCGCGAGCGGACCCTCAAAGGTTCCATCGGCATTGTCTCGACATTCGTCGTCTTCATCGTGGCGATGATCCTCATGCGCCTTGCGGCAGCGGGCGAAGACAGCCTGCCGGGCTCCGGCGTCTACCAGCCCGGCAACTGGCCGGCGCCCTTCGGCATCGTTCTCGTTGTCGATCGGCTCTCGGCGCTCATGTTGTGCCTGACGAGCGGCCTTGCGCTAGCCGCCCAGGTCTATTCCATGGCGCGCTGGCATACGGCCGGACATCACTTCCATTCCCTCATCCAGCTTCTGCTGGCCGGCCTCAACGGCGCTTTCCTGACAGGCGACCTCTTCAATCTCTTCGTTTTCTTCGAAATGATGCTCGCAGCGTCCTACGGTCTCCTGCTGCACGGCTCCGGCCCGCTGCGGGTGAAGGCGGGATTGCACTACATCGCCATCAATCTTGCCGCCTCCTCGCTTTTCCTGATCGGCGTCAGCCTGATCTACGGCACCACCGGCACGCTCAACATGGCCGATCTCGCGACGAAGCTCCCAGCGCTGACCCCCGAAAGCAGGATGCTCGTCGAAACAGGCGCCGCCCTTCTCGGCATCGCATTCCTGGTAAAAGCGGGCATGTGGCCGCTTGGCTTCTGGCTGCCGACAGCCTATGCCGCGGCAACGCCACCCGCCGCCGCCATTTTCGCCATACTGACGAAGGTCGGGATCTACGTCATCCTCCGTTTGCACCTGCTCGTCTTCGGCGCCGCGGCGGGCGCCTCGGCCGGCTTCGGCCAGAGTTGGCTGCTTGCGGGCGGCGTGGCGACGATCGCCTTCGGCGCCATCGGCGTGCTGGCATCGCAGGCGATGGGCCGACTCGCCGGCTATTCCGTCCTCGTCTCCTCCGGCACGTTGCTTGCCGCCATCGGGCTCGGGCGTGAGGAGATGCTGGCCGGCGCGCTCTTCTACCTCGTCAGTTCGACGCTGACCATCGCCGCCTTCTTCCTGCTGATCGAGCTCGTCGAGCGCGGCCGCGATGCCGCAGCCGACGTTCTGGCGGTGACGATGGAGGCCTATGGCGATTTCGATGAGGACGAGGAGGAAGAGGAAGCGGGCGTCGCCATTCCCCGCACCATGGCCGTGCTCGGCCTCTGCTTCTCGCTCTGTGCCGTGCTCTTGTCCGGCCTGCCGCCGCTTTCCGGGTTCGTCGCCAAATTCGCACTCCTCCAGGGCCTCTTCGGAATGCCGGCGGCGGACCCGGCAAGAGCCCTCTCGGCCGCCGACTGGACCTATGTAACGCTAATCATACTCTCCGGGCTCGCAGCCATGATCGCCATGAACCGCATCGGCATCCGCACCTTCTGGGCCTCGATCGAAGGCACCATCCCGCGCGTCGTCATCATCGAGATCACGCCCGTCCTGGTCCTGCTTGCCGCCTGCCTCTTCCTGAGCTTCCATCCGGCCCCTGCCATGCGTTACATGCAGGAGACGGTCGGCGACCTTCTTACCCCGGGCCTCTACAAAGAGCGGGTCCTTTCCGCACCCAGGGCCGGAGACCGATAGCCGATGCGCGCCTGGTTTCCCTACCCGCTGCTGTCGACCGCGCTTCTCCTCATGTGGCTGTTGCTGAACCAATCTGTGGCACCGGGAACGATTCTCGTCGGTATTATCCTCAGTACGATTCTCGCCTGGGTATTGCTGAAGCTGCAGCCGCCGCGGTCGCATCTGCGCCGCCTCGGCCATTTCGCAAGCTTCGCTCTTCACGTCATCGCCGATATTGCCCGCTCGAATATCGCAGTGGCACGCATCATCCTGCGATCGCGGCGGCAGCCGGTGAAATCCGGCTTCATCTCCGTCGATCTGGATATCGAGGACGAGAACGCGCTGGCGCTGCTTGCCTGTATCCTGACGGCGACGCCGGGCACGGCCTGGCTGGAACACGATCGGCGCGAGAAGAAGCTGCTCTTCCACATCCTCGACATGGACAACGCCTATGCTTGGCGGCAAACGCTTGCGCGCTACGAGGCATCGCTGAAGGAGATATTCCGATGACGGAGCTGGCAATCCTCTGGTCCATCCTGCTCGCCCAGGTCATGCTCGCGCTCGCCATGGCCTTCGCCCTCTACCGGATCATCAAGGGGCCACACGCCCAGGACCGCGTCCTCGGCCTGGACACGCTCTACATCAATGCCATGCTGATGCTCGTTGCCTTTGGCGTTCGCACGGCCAACACGGTCTATTTCGAGACGGCACTCATCATCGCGCTGCTCGGTTTCGTTTCGTCGATCGCCTTCGCGAAATTTCTCATGCGCGGGGAGATTATCGAATGAGCCACCTCACCGATCTGCCTGCCTGGGCGGCGATTGCCGTCTGCGGTCTTTTGCTCCTCGGCGCGGCAATGACGCTGATCGGCTCGATCGGCCTGTTGCGCCTTCCGACCTTCTACGACCGCCTGCACGCGCCGACGATCACGACGAGCGGCGGCACGATTCTCGTTTGCTTCGCCTCGATGCTCTGCTTCGCGGTGCTGCAGAGCCGCTGGATATTCCACGAAGCGCTGATCATCGTCTTCATCACGGTGACCACGCCCGTGACGCTGATGCTGCTTGGCCAGGCCTCCCTTTACCGCCACCGCTTCGAGAAGCCGCAGGACGTTCCCCGGAAGCCAAGGCCGATATCTCCACCGGATGCGCAATAGCCGTCCGAGCTACTCGCCGGCCTGACGAAGCGCCTCTCGCGAATCGTCCAGATGGAGCGCGAAGCCGGTCGCAGCCGCATCGGTCAGTCCGGGACGGAGCTGCATGGTTGGGATCAGATAGTCTCCCCCATTCTGCTGCCGATAGGGAATGGGCGGGGTGGTCGCGAGCGTCCTCATCCGCTCGCGCAGGCGCTCGGCCAAGACGTCGAAACCTGCCTTATCGAGACGATCGACGCGATAGGCGACGAAGGGGGGAAGCACGTCATAGCCGGGATAATAGAGGATGCCGTGATTGATGGGGAACAGCAGGTCTTCGATCGGCCCGTTGACCCCACGGGCGGAATAGTGCTCCTCCCAGCCGCCAGCCGTCACGATCAGCATCGCGCGCTTGCCAGCCAAGGTCCCTTCGCCGTAGCGGTCGCCCCAGCGCTTGTCGCTATGTTCGCCGACGCCATAGGCAAAGCCGTAGGCGAAGACCCGGTCGACCCAGCCCTTGAGGATCGCCGGCATGGTGAACCACCAGAGCGGGAACTGGAGGATCAGAACGTCGGCCCATAGAAGCTTCTCGATCTCTGCGCTGACATCTTCGGTCAGTGCCTTCGCATGAAAGGCCTCCTTCGAGGCCGCGACCGGTATGAGTCGCGCGTCTGGCGCCAGCAGCGGAAAATCGGCGCGATCGACCTCCGATTTCCATCCGTCGGCATAGAGGTCCGACATCCGCACCTCGTGTCCTTGGGCTTCGAGATCCTTGAGCGCGACGTCGCGGAGCGCCGCGTTTAGCGAGCGCGGATCGGGATGGGCAAAGACAAGCAGTACTTTCATGGGGCAGTCTCCTGGTGACAGTTGTTCGATCTAGGTAGCCAGCATTCGAATAATCCGCTACCTGTCGAGAATGCATATTATTGTGCCGAAAAATGGATAAATCAGACATCACGCTTGAGCGCATGCGCACGTTCGTCCGCGTCGCCGAACGCGGAAGCTTGTCGGCGGTTGCGCGCGAACTCGGGATCGGCCAGTCGACCGTCACGCGGCATTTGCGCGAGCTCGAGGAAGCGATCGGCGTGCCCTTGCTCAGCAGGACCACGCGGCGGGTCACGATGACCGATGAAGGCAGCCGCTATTATGCCAACAGCGTCGAGATCCTGCGCCTCGTGGAGCAGGCCGCCGAACAGGCACGGGGCACGGGCGGTGCGACGGCTGGCACGATCCGGATTTCCTGTACGGCCGCTTTCGGCGTCCTGCATGTCAGCCGGCTGATCTTCGCCTTTCAGGACCGCTACCCGGATATCGGCGCTGACCTCAGCCTCACAGACGAACGCGTCGACCTGGTGCGGGAGGGTGTCGATATCGCACTTCGCCTGGGTCCGCTCGCTGACAGTTCCATGAAACTCAGGGCTCTTGGCCGAAGCCGGCGTCTACTGGTGGCGGCGCCGGCCTATCTGGCGGATCGAGGCAGGCCGCTTCTGCCGCAGCACCTTTCTCGGCACGAAGGCATTCGGATGTCCAACGTCGCGGGCAGCGATACGCTGGCCTTGCGGGGACCGGATGGCCAGCATCATATGGTGCCCTTCGGAGGACGACTGCGAGTCGATCATGGGCTCGCCGCACGGGAAGCGCTCGTCGCCGGGCGCGGCATCGCGCCCGCGCATCATTGGCTCGTCGGCGATCTACTGGCCGCGGGTCGGCTCGAGGCTGTCCTACCCGCCTATTCACTGCCGCCTGTACCGCTGAGCATGCTGATCGTTCCGGAACGAGCGGGCATCGCTCGGGTCCGGCTTCTGGTCGAGTTTCTCGCCGAGCAGATTGGCGATATCCCGGGAATCCAGCAGACCAGGGTCTAGCCGGCGCGCCTCACCCTTTTGCGGACGCATTACGCATCCTGATCCCCGCCTTCATTCGCGCCCGCGGAAGCGGCGCTGGTAGGCCGGATCGTAGAGCGAACTCTCGCGGAAATCCAATGCCTCGAGCCCCGGTCCGACGAAGATCAGCGCGGTGCGCTCGATCGGCTCGGCAGCAACCTTGGCGGCGATATCGCCGAGCGTGCCGCGCAGGACTCGTTCATCCGGCCAGGAGGCCTTGACGATGATCGCTACCGGGCAATCGGCGCCATAGAGCGGCCTCAATTCGTCGACGACGCGGTCGAGCGCGTGGATCGCGAGATGGATCGCCAGCGTCGAACCGGTGGCACCGAAGCCCGCCAGCGTCTCACGCGTCGGCATTGGCGAGGCGCGGCCTGAGACGCGCGTCAGGACAAGGCTTTGAGCAATCTCCGGGATCGTCAGCTCGCGGCCGAGCGCTGCTGCAGCGGCGGCAAAGGACGGCACGCCGGGCGTCATGCTATAGGCAATGTCGTGCTTTTGAAGCCGCCGGATCTGCTCGGCAACCGCGCTCCACACCGAGAGATCGCCCGAATGCAGCCGCGCGACATCCTCGCCGGCCGATGCGGCGCGAACATATTCCGCCTCGATTTCGTCGAGGGACATCGGCGCCGTATCGACGATGCGCGCACCGGGAGGGCAATATTGCAGGAGCTCCGGCGAAACGATCGAACCGGCATAGAGGCACACGGGGCAACGGGCGATCAGATCCCTGCCCCGGACCGTGATGAGGTCCGCCGCGCCCGGACCGGCGCCGATGAAATGAACGGTCATGATCTATTCCTCTTGAACTATTCTGCTCAGGTCCTGGTCCACGACCATTGCGTGACGGGCATCGCCGGCCGCCACCCCGTCATGGTCCCCACCGGCGAGGCGCGCGCGACATCGACGCGGATCAGCGATCCGCCAAGCCGCGCGTGATGTGCGAGAAGCACCGCTTCCATTTCCGTCGTCACCGCATTGGCGACGAGCCTGCCGCCGGGCGGAAGCGCAGCGATCGCCGTACCCATAACTCCCGGCTCGCTGCCGCCGCCGCCGATGAAGATCGCATCGGGCTCCGGCAGATCCCGCAGCGCCCCCGGCGCCTGGCCTTCGACGACGAGAAGCCCCGGTACGCCGAAGCTTGCGGCGTTGCGGCCGATCCGCGCCGCCCGCTCCGGCGATGCCTCGATGGCGATTGCCCGCATGGCCGGGTCGCTCAGCATCCATTCAATGGAGACCGATCCGGAGCCGGCGCCGATATCCCAGAGAAGCTCGCCCCTGCGCGGGGCAAGCGCCGAAAGCGTCAGCGCCCGCACCTCGCGCTTGGTGATCTGGCCGTCATGCTCGAACAGGGCGTCGTCGCGACCGCAGGCGAGCGGCAGCACGCGCGCGCAAGCCGCGCCAATCACTTCGATCGCGCAGAGATTCAGGGAATGAATGTCCTCGAGCGCGAAATCGGCGGCGACCTGCCGCGAAATCCGCTCACGCGCGCCTCCCAGCGCTTCCAGCACGACAATCCGGGACTGGCCCAATCCGCTTTCGGTAAGGAGCTCGGCAAGCGCCCGCGGGCCACTTCCGTCCGATGTCAGCGCCAGCACCCGGGCCCCGGGCTGCAGATGCGGCCGGACGAGGTCGAGCGGGCGGCCGTGCAGCGACACGGTCGTGACGTCCTGCAGAGCCCAGCCGAGGCGCGATGCAGCCAGGCTGAAGGCCGAGGGTGCCGGAATTGTTCGGATCTCGCTCGGGTCGACGCGCCGGGCAAGCGTTGCTCCAACGCCGTAGAGAAATGGATCCCCCGAGGCAAGCACGACGACGGGGCTGCCGCGCCGCGCCACGATCGCCTCGACCGATCTTTCAAAGGGGCTCTGCCAGACCTGGCATTCGCCCTTGATCAGCGATGCCGCGAGCTCCAGATGGCGGGCGCCGCCGAAAACGACCGGCGCCGTCGCAATGGCCTGCTTGGCCCGGTCGCCGAGACCGGTTACACCATCCTCGCCGATACCGATAATAGTAATCCAGGGAGCGGCCATGGCCGAGACGCTATTCGACATGTCAGCCACGGGCAGACCTCGCATTCTGATCCTTGGTGGAACCACCGAAGCGCGGCAGCTTGCCGAGCGTCTCGCGGACAATGGGCGCTACGCGGCAGCAATCTCGCTTGCCGGGCGCACGGCCGACCCCCGCCCGCAACCGCTGCCGACGCGCATCGGCGGCTTCGGCGGCGCGGAAGGGCTCGCCGCCTGGCTGATGTCCGAAGAGATTTCCCTGCTCGTCGACGCGACCCATCCCTTTGCCGCCCGCATCTCGCACAATGCCGCCACGGCAGCGGAGGCAAGCGGGACGCCGATTCTTGCGCTGTGCCGCCCTGCCTGGATAGCAGTGCCCGGCGATCGCTGGACTCAAGTGCAGAGCATTCCCGAGGCGGTGGCCGCGCTCGGCGATGTTCCGCGCCGCGTCTTCCTGGCGATCGGCCGGCAAGAGGCGTTCCATTTCGAAAAGGCTCCGCAGCACAGCTATGTCCTGCGCAGCGTCGACCCCGTCACGCCGCCGCTCGACCTGCCGGACGTGACGCCGATTCTCGCCAGCGGCCCCTTTGCGGAAGCAAAGGAGGTGAAGCTCTTCCGTGATCAAGAAATCGACGTCGTCGTCGCCAAGAACAGCGGCGGCGGCGCGACCTACGGCAAAATCGCCGCCGCCCGCACGCTCGGGCTCGAAGTGGTGATGGTCGAGCGCCACGCGCCCGCCGATGTGCCCGCAGTAAGCACGTGCGACGAGGCGCTCGAACGCATCCATCAATGGCTTTCCCCTAAAAAGGATCGGGGCGTGTAGACGAGATCCGGCCTGCCTTCGCGGGCGATCATCCGGGTCTCGGGCGATCCGATGATCACGCAGGTCGCCATGTCGGCGCGGTTTGCATCGGCCTCGCCGAGTGGCATGACCGTGATGCGCTCGTCCGGCCGGCCGGCAGCCCGGCCGAAAATGACCGGCACGCTGGCCGGTAGCACATTGCGCAGGACCTCGAAAGCCTCGCCGAGTTGCCAGGGACGCGCCTTGCTGATCGGGTTATAGAGGGCGATCACCAGCCCTGCCTCGGCGGTGAGCCTCAAACGCCGGGTGATGACGTCCCAGGGTTTCAGGTTGTCCGACAGCGACATGGCGCAGAAGTCATGACCGAGCGGCGCGCCGATGCGCGCGGCCACCGCGAGCATTGCCGTCACACCCGGCGTGACCACGAGATCGACCTGTCGCCACTCCGGTGGGCCTTTGTCGACCGCCTCGCAGACCGCGGCCGCCATGGCGAAGATACCAGGATCGCCGCCGGAGACGACGCAGACATTCGCACCGGCGGCCGCGCGCGCGAGCGCGGCCTGGGCCCGGTCGAGCTCCTCGCGATTGTCGGAGGCAATGCGGACCTGGTCGGAGCGAAGGTCCAACCGATCCAGATATGGTCCGTAGCCGAAGAACTCGGTCGCAGCCGCGATCGCTTCCCGCGTTTCCGGCGTCATCTGTGACGGCTTACCGGGACCGGTGCCGACGATGAAGAGTTTGCCGCTCATGCCCTTGCCTCCTGGACAGTCTCGATCGAGCAGGGCTTGTCCTTCCAACCGGGCACGAGCACCAGCGAGAAATAGGGTGCCGCGTCGTCCGGCTTCTCGTTAAGCGGGATCATTGCCGCGTTTTTCATCGTGCCGCGCTCGACATAGACGGCGGCCTTCAGTCGACCTGCGGCCGCAAGGGCGCGACGGATCTTCGGCAGGTTGCGACCGACTTTCATGATGACGGCCGCTTCAGTGTCCGCAAGACGGCGCTGGAGCTCGGCCTCGCCCATTGTGCCGGGAAGCACTGAGAGGACGTCGTCACCCTGTACCAGCGGCAGGCCGGCCAGCGACCAGCAACCCGACATGGCGGTTATGCCGGGAATGACTTCGACCGGAAAGCGGTCGGCAAGCCGCACATGCAAGTGCATATAGGAACCGTAGAAGAGCGGGTCGCCCTCGCTCAGCACGGCGACGGTCCGCCCTGCCCGCAGATGCAACGCGACCGCTTCCGCGGAGGCATTGTAGAAAGCGGTGATCTGGCCCTTATACGCCGCGTCGTCCTTGTCGATCTCGGTCGTCACCGGGTAATAGAGCGGCAACTCGACGAGATTCGGCTTCAGCAGCCCCTCGACCACGGCGCGGCCATTGCCGCTGCGCCCGGCCTTGGCGAAATAGGCGACGACGTCTGCCTCGCCGAGCGCCCGCACTGCCTTCACGGTCAGGAGCTCCGGATCGCCCGGTCCGGTGCCGACACCTATGAGCCTGCCTGCACCCACCCCGCTCACAGACCCGGCCTCGCGAGTGCGTTGAGTGCGGCCGCCGTCATCGCGCTACCGCCGAGGCGGCCACGAACGATGGCAAAGGGCACGCCGTAAGAGTTCTCGGCAAGCGCATCCTTCGATTCCGCCGCGCCGACGAAGCCGACCGGCATTCCGAGGATCGCGGCCGGCTTGGGTGCGCCGTCGCTGAGCAGTTCGAGCAGATAGAACAGCGCCGTCGGCGCATTGCCGATGGCGACCACCGAGCCGGCCATCCGCTCGCGCCAGAGTTTCAGCGCCGCCGCCGAGCGCGTGTTGCCAATTCCGGCCGCAAGCTCTGGCGTGCGCGGATCGCGCAACGTGCAGATGACGTCATTGCCAGCCGGCAGGCGGGCCCTCGTTACGCCATGCGCCACCATTTCCGCGTCGCAGAAGATCGGCGCGCCATTTTTCAACGCCGTGCGCGCGGCGGAAACGAAGTCCGGCGAGAAGACGAATTGGCGCGCCGCCTCGACAGAGCCGCAAGCATGCACCATGCGGACTGCGAGATCCGCTTCCTCTTCCGAAAAGCCGGAAAGATCGGCCTCGGCGCGAATGATCGCAAAGGAACGCTCATAAATGGCGTTGCCATCGCGGATATAATCATAATCAGGCATTGCTATCCCTGTTCAAACGCTGCGGCGATCGGCCCGCTCCCGAGCCGTGTAAGACAGGAGCGTGCCGATTCGCCAGCGCCTTTGTTCTCCCGCACCAGCCCATTGAGACGCGCCAGCGCCGACCCTATTCCATTTTCATTCGTGTAGGCGCTCGGCGCGACGGAAGCCGTACCATTTACGACAAGCGCATATCCTGATGGCGCACCGACGAGTGTCAACGGAGAGGCCGTCGGCCTCGCGCACCCCTTGGCACAGCCCGACAGGTGGACCGCGAGCGAGCCGTCGAGCAGGTCGCCGCCCGCCTCCGCCAAGAGCCTTGCCACCGCTTTCGTGTCCATCAGCGCAGAGGCGCAGGCGCGGCCGGCGCAGGCGGCGATATGGTTGCGCGGATCATCGGGCGAGACCAGCAGGCCCTGGGTGGACGCCAGGCCTTGCACACGGGTTGCCGCTTCACGGGACAGACCAAGCACCAGCAAGCCATGCCGCGGCGAAAGCCGTATCTCCGTCGCGCCCATCTCCTCCGCCCCGTTCATCAAAGCGATGAGTGTGCTCGCCTCCGCCTGCCCATAGGCAAGACCGAGGCCGAGCACGATGCGGCCGTCGCCGAAGTCGTGGATGCCCGCCGGCAGCCAGGGCGCATGCCCGTCGAGCACCGCCGTCGATGCCGCATCGGGCAGGCGCTGCCGGATGCGATCAGCGTCGAGATCGCGGCCCCGCGCGCTTGGTCCAAGGGAGTTCAGTTCCGCGAGGACCTCCATGACCGCAGGAAGGCTCTGCTCGGATGCGAGCAGAGCGACCGGACGCGCCGAGCGGACCGTGCCGCCGACCGACAGCCGCCAGCGGCCGCCACCCTCTCCGTCGAGTGCGTCGAGCCGCAGGTCGCCGGAAACCTCCTTTAAATGGAAGCGCCCGCCGCCATCGACGACGATCGACAATTTCGGCGCGAGCGCCAGCGCCGGCTGGTGATTGGCGATCGCCGCGCGCAATTGAGCGCCAAGCGGCCGTGGATCGGCGATTTCCTCCGGATCGAAACCGGCAAGCGGCGGCATCTCCAGCGTGACGCCGTCGGAAATCGCAATCCCGGCTTCGGCAATAGCCGAGGCGAGCGGCGCAACGGCCAAGGCCGTCAGCCCGCGAATTTGCAGGTTGCCGCGGGCCGTCACCTCGATGAGGCCATTGCCGAAGCGCCCCGCGAGCGTCGCGATCTTGCGCATATCCGTCGGCGCGAGCGAGCCGGCGGGACGCAGGCGCACCAGCAGACCGTCGCCGGTCTGCATCGGGCTTGCCAGCGACGGACATGCGCCGCGGCGCAGCGAGGGGTTCGGCTTGGTCACGGCATAGTTCGTCATCGCTCCAGTCAATCTCCCCCCGAGGCTGCGCCCCGGCATCTCCGCCATTGTGCCTTTGATCGACCCTATATCACAGGCCCGCGCCTTGAGAGAGATCAAACGCGCGGCAATAGCGACCCCCGCGCGCGCTGCCTCGTCAGTCGTCGAAATCGGCGCCCCTGCGCAGGAGATAGATATCCATGATCCAGCCCATACGCTCCCGCGCCTCCGCGCGCGTCCTCAGGATTTCATCCTTTACCTCATCAAGGCGCCCGGAGATGACGATCTCGTCCGGAGTGCCGAGATAGGCGCCCCAATAGATTTCCGCCTCAGGGTCCTCGATCTTGTGGAACGCCTGTTCCCCGTCGAGCATCACCGCCGCCGTCGCGGTTTTCTCCGGAAAACTCTCGACAAGCTGGCGGCCGGTGGTGATCTCGACCGGTTTTCCGACGAGGTTGAGGGGAATGCGGTGGCTGGCGCAGAGCGCCTGCAGACTGGTGATGCCCGGAATGACATCGAAACCGAATGGGACACGTCCCCGCATCCGCACCCGTTCGACGATGCGGATCGTGCTGTCGTAGAGCATGGGATCGCCCCAGACGAGGAAAGCGCCGATCTGCCCCTCCGAGAGTTCGCGTTCGAGCAGTTCCTCATAGGTCACCGCGATGCTGGCATGCCACTCGTCGACGCTTTCCGTGTAACTCCGCCCTTCGGTGCGGCGCACCGGCACGGCGAACTCGACCGTGCGGCTGTCAGGCCGGGTGACATAGAGGGCGCAAATATCGCGGCGCACTTCGGCAAGCTCCGCCTTCTTCGCGCCCTTGGTGGGGATGAAGAGCACGTCGGCCCGGTTCAGCGCATTGATCGCCTGGACGGTGATGTGTTCGGGATTGCCCGCGCCGATACCGATGATCAGGATATGCCGCATGCCGTCTCTCCCGCTTGTACGCCCGTCGGTCTTTGGCGGATCCGGGCTGCCGACGCAAGCCCGGCCGCGACAGAAGGGCGCATGGGAGCGCCAGAACGGGACGCCCCGTTACGGATCAGCTCTGAGGGGCGGATTGTCCGGCAGCCGCCAATCGATCGGATCGAGTGCCTTCGCGGTCAGAAAGGCATTGGCCTTCGAGAAATGCCGGCAGCCGAAGAAGCCGGAATGCGCCGAGAGCGGCGAGGGATGCGGCGCCGTCAGGACGAGGTGGCGGGAGCGATCGACGAAGGCTGCCTTCTTCTGAGCATAGGAACCCCAGAGCATGAAGACGACGGGCTGTTGCTGGTCATTGATGATGCGAATGACCGCGTCGGTGAAGCGCTCCCAGCCCCGGCCCTGATGCGAAGCCGCCCGGCCGCGTTCGACCGTCAGCACCGCGTTCAGGAGGAGCACGCCCTGGCGCGCCCAGCTTTCGAGGAAGCCGTGCCGCGCCGGCGGAATACCGAGGTCGACCTCGAGTTCCTTATAGATATTGACGAGCGATGGCGGGATGCGCACGCCGGGTAGGACGCTGAAGCAGAGCCCATGCGCCTGGCCCTCGCCGTGGTAGGGGTCCTGACCGAGGATGACCACCCGCACCCGGCCGAGCGGTGTCAGGTCGAGCGCCCGGAAATACTCGCTGCCCTTCGGGAATATCTGTCGGCCTTGGTGCCTCTGCTCAATGAGGAAGCGCTTGAGATCGGCCATATAGCCATGCCGGAACTCCGGCGCCAAGGCCGCCTTCCAGCTTTCTTCCAGCTTGATCGTCGCATCCATGGGCGCCCAACTCCTCGTTCGGCCCAAGAATTTAGCCACGTTGGCACCCGGCACAAGCATTCACCCGCAATTTTACCGCGTCGGTTCACTGCTTTGCTTGCCTCATCCACGAGCATTGTATTTCTCCCGATATAGCGCTAACAGAAGACGGAGCGTTATATACTCAGGAATATCGCGGGACACAGAGCAAGGATACTGATGATGGGACGCAGGGACTGGTTAACGAGACTGGCGCTGGCGCTTGGTCTTGTTCTCTCCGGCGCGGGCTTCACCCCAGTCAGCGCGGCCGAGAGGGTGACGATATTCGCTGCGGCGAGCCTGAAGAGCGCGCTCGATGCGGTCAATGCCGAATGGAAGAGGCTAACGGAGGGTGACGTGACCGCTTCCTATGCGGCGAGCTCTGCGCTCGCCAAGCAGATCGAACAGGGAGCGCCGGCCGATATCTTCATCTCGGCCGATCTTGCCTGGATGGATTATCTGGCCGAGAAGAACCTCATCAAGGCCGATAGCCGATCAAACCTGCTCGGCAATCGGCTCGTCCTCGTTTCCGCCAACGCGGACGCCGGCCCGGTGGACATCAAGGCCGGCCTCGACCTCGCCGGCCTCCTCGGTAATGGGCGCCTGGCCATGGGCGCGGTCGATTCGGTCCCCGCCGGCAAATACGGCAAGGCGGCGCTCGAAAATCTCGGCCTCTGGCCGATGGTTTCCGACAGGGTCGCCGGCTCTGAAAGCGTGCGCGCCGCCCTTCTGCTCGTTTCGCGCGGCGAAGCGCCCTATGGCATCGTTTATCAGACCGACGCGGCGGCCGATCCCGGTGTGGAAATGGTCGGGACTTTCCCGGAAGACAGCCATCCCCCAATCATCTATCCGATCGCGATCACCGCCGACAGCGCGAGCCCGGATGCGGCTGCCTATCTCGACTTCGTCAGATCGCCAGAGGCCGCGCCTTTCTTTCAGGCACAAGGCTTCACCGTGCTGGAATAGGCTTGCGCCACCGCCCCTGGCCAAAAACATCCAAGGCCGCGCCGTGGGAGTTCGAATGGCACCGCGCAGCAGTCAAACAGGAGAGCATCGATTTGGATTGGGTGGCGCTAAGCGAGGCAGAATGGATGGCCGTCCGGCTGAGCCTGCGCGTCGCAACCGTCGCGATGCTTTCGAGCCTGCCGCTCGCGCTTCTGACTGCCATCGTCCTTGCGCGTGGCCGCTTCTGGGGCAAGTCGGTCCTCAACGGCCTGGTGCACATGCCGCTGATCCTGCCGCCTGTCGTCACCGGCTTCGTGCTGCTGCTGCTCTTCGGCCGCCGCGGTCCGATCGGTGCCTTTTTGGCGGAGCATGTCGGGCTTGTCTTTTCGTTCCGTTGGACCGGTGCGGCGCTCGCCTGCGCCGTCATGGGTTTTCCGCTGATGGTGCGTAGCATGCGGCTGTCGATCGAAGCGGTCGACCGCAAGCTCGAGGATGCAGCCGCCACGCTCGGCGCCGGCCCCGCCTGGATCTTCCTGACGGTGACGCTGCCCTTGATCCTGCCCGGCATCGTCGCCGGCATGGTCCTCTCCTTCGCCAAGGCGATGGGCGAGTTTGGAGCCACGATCACCTTCGTCTCGAATATACCCGGCGAAACGCAGACGCTTGCCGTCGCCATCTACACCTTTACGCAGGTGCCGGGCGGCGATGCCGGCGCCATGCGCCTTACGATCATCTCGATCGTCCTCTCGATGGCAGCACTGGTATTGTCGGAAACCCTTGCAGCAGCCGCGGCGCGACGGACGGTCTTGACATGAGCCTGGAGGTCGAGGCGCGCCATCGGATCGGCACTTTCAAGATCGACGCCGCTTTTCTTTCGGACGGCGGCGTGACGGCTCTGTTTGGGCGCTCCGGATCCGGCAAGACCACGATCGTCAACATCATCGCCGGGCTCCTGCGCCCCGATGGCGGCCGCATCGTCCTTGATGGCGACGTGATCGCCGACAGTGCGCGCAAGCTCTTCACGCCTGTCCACCGGCGCCGCTTTGGCTACGTGTTCCAGGAGGCGCGCCTGTTTCCGCATCTGACCGTCCGCAGCAATCTCGTCTACGGCCGCTGGCTCAACGGCGCAGGCAAGTCCGCATCCGAATTCACTAAAGTCGTCGAGATGCTCGGCGTCGGGCACCTGCTCGACCGCAGCCCCTCGACGCTCTCGGGCGGCGAGCGCCAACGGGTCGCGCTCGGTCGGGCCCTGCTTGCCGCGCCGCGCCTCCTGCTGATGGACGAACCGCTCGCCGCGCTTGACGAGGCGCGCAAGGCGGAAATCCTGCCCTATCTGGAGCGACTCCGCGACGAAACCAGGATTCCGATCGTCTATGTCAGCCACTCCGTCGCGGAAGTGGCGCGGTTGGCCCAGCGCGTGGTCGTCATCGATGACGGCCGGGTTCAGGCATCCGGCGAAGCAGCCGTCATTCTCAGCCGGTCGACCGACACGCATGCGATCGCCAGAAAGGAGGCGGGCGCGTTGATCGAAGGTCTGGTCGAACTCCACGACGAGGCGCACAAGCTGACGCTCGTGCGCGCCGGCGAATGCCTCTTCCGTGTTCCCCACGTCGTCGCGGCGCCCGGGCACCGCCTTCGACTCTACATCGCCGCCCGCGACGTCATGCTGGCCACGACGCGGCCGCAGGGGATCAGCGCCCTCAACGTGCTGCCGGGGACGATCATCGGCCTGTCGCCAGCCCATGAGGGCAGCCTCGACGTCCGCCTCGACTGCGGCGGCAACACCCTCCTCGCCCGCATCACAACCCTTTCGCGCGAGGCGCTCGGGCTTCTGCCGGGAACGCCGGTGCACGCGGTCATCAAGACCGTCGCGCTCGACTATTGAAGTGCCTCCGGACACTAGCAGAGGTGACCGCTGCGAGCGTATAATCATGTTTTGGTGCGTTCGTTGTGCGGGCGGCCAACCGAACTCGCGAGCGCTCGCGCCGACCAGCTCGAATGGGAGGAGTGACATGCGTTTGTGGATGATTTCGCTTGCTGCCGGCCTTTCCGGACTCGGCCTCGCGGCAACGGCCCTGTCGGCGGATATGAGCGACGAGGAACTGATCAAGAATGCGATGTCGGCTGCGCCCGAGGCCGTGGCGCGCGATGCCACGATCATGGCTATGGACGCAGACGGCAAGATGAGAACACTAAAGGAAGGTACCAACAACTTCACCTGCATCGCCGACGACCCGGGGCCCGGCAACAATCCGATGTGCCTCGACAAGAATGCCATGGAGTGGGCGCAGGCCTGGATGAACAAGACCGAACCGCCAAAGGGAAAGGTCGGCTTCGGTTACATGTTGGCGGGCGGAGCCACACCGAGCAACGTCGATCCCTTTGCCGCCGCGCCGGAAGGCGGGGAACTGGCGCAAGAACCCCCGCATGTCATGATCTTCAGCCTGCCGGAGATACCGGCCGACTATCCCCAGCCAGGCGAGA
This sequence comes from Sinorhizobium alkalisoli, assembly GCF_008932245.1. Classification (NCBI taxonomy): domain Bacteria; kingdom Pseudomonadati; phylum Pseudomonadota; class Alphaproteobacteria; order Hyphomicrobiales; family Rhizobiaceae; genus Sinorhizobium; species Sinorhizobium alkalisoli. The sequence goes on from NZ_CP034909.1 coordinate 2,895,385, forward strand.
ATCCCGACCGGTCGAAGCCATGGGTGATGTGGGCGGGAACGCCGTACCAGCACCTCATGATACCGGTCGAATAACCGGTTGATCGACTAGGCCGGGCGTCGAATCCCAATCTCGGTTCCCCGGCCGGGCGCCTTGTTACAGCGACCTTCAACGCTGCGTGTCCTTGTCCCCGAACCGAGATCGATTTGCGAAAACATGCAGTCGTGCTCAGCGCCGCGGCTGAGTTTCTTCGGCCCGCGGAACATCCCCGACGCGCGCCGCCTCCAGCCAGGCGAGATCATCGGCGAGCGCCGCCCCCATCCTGGCTTCCATCGCCCGGAAGCGGTCGACCAGCGCCTCGCCGAAGGCGGTGAGCGCGGCACCGCCGCCCTGCTTTCCGCCCCGTTGGGACTCGACGGCTGGCTCCTTGAACATGCGGTTGAGCGCGTCGACCAGCAGCCAGGCGCGCCGGTAGGACATGTCCATCGCCCGGCCGGCGGCCGAGATCGACCCGGTTTCGCGGATAAGCTCCAGAAGCATGATCTTTCCGCGCCCGAGGCGGTCTTCGGGTGGAAAATCGATGCGTAGAATGGGGCGAAGCCCGTTATCGGCTCTGGACATGCGCTCGAGCATAATGGCTGCAGCGACCCTCGAAAAGTCCCGCCGTCAGAGGCTCATGCCGCCGTCGATGACATGGACATGGCCGGTCGTGTAGGCCGCGGCGTCGCTCGCGAGATAGACCGCGAGGGCCGCGATCTCCTCGGGGGTGCCGAGGCGGCCCATCGGCTGGCGGGCAATGAAGGCGCTACGCGCTTCCTCGTAATTGCCCTGCGCGCGCATGCGTTCCTCGAGCGAGGGCGACTGCACCGTGCCAGGCGCGATGGCGTTGCACCGGATGCCCTTGCCGATGAAGTCGATCGCCACCGATTTGGTGAGGCCGATGACCGCCGCCTTGCTGGCGGAGTAGGCGAAGCGGTTCGGCACGCCCATTGGCACGCCGGCAACCGACGACATGTTGATGATGGAGCCGCCGCCCTTCTCGACCATGCCCGGCAGGAAAGCGCGGATCATCCGATACATCGATTTGACATTGAGATCGAAGGCAAAGTCGTAATCTTTCTCCGCCACTTCAAGGATCGTGCCCGCATGGACAAATCCGGCGCAGTTGAAGAGGATGTCGATCGCACCCGTCCGCGCCGCAAACTCGCTGATCGCTTCGCCACTCAACACGTCGAGCCGCGCCACGTCGATACCCTGAGCCGCGACTTCGCCTAGCTTCTCCTCGTTGATGTCCGTCGCGACGACCGACGCACCTTCCCGGCTGAAAGCCTCGGCCGTCGCACGGCCGATACCCTGTGCCGCGGCCGTGATCACCGCACGCTTGCCTGCCAGACTTCCGCTCATTTTCCGCCTCGCCCTATCCGGATGCACGTCGCGCCAGCAGACATCGGCACCTGCCAGCTGTCAAGCGGCTAATTGTATTTTTATAGACAAAAGACATATTCCCTCAGCCGTCATCGTCGCGAAAGAAAATTGCGCAGCCGACTGGCTGTGTATCGGCCCGCCGAACGGTCTGAGCGGTTTGCCGGTACGAATCTGTCTTTCTTCGCGCCGGAGGCGGGCACCTCGTCGAAAGTCCTTCATCTCACCCCGAACTCGTGGCAGTCTGTCATCATAACCCTTTGGGAGAACGAGGGTTGTTGGCGGTTTGGCAGTGCGGGCACGGAGGACCGCCCACAAACCGTTGCCGTCATCCGCGCCGCAAGATCCACGAGAATCGGCTCCAGCGAGTGGCTGACGCGCGATGCGCAATCCGGAAAGGAGGCCGGAACCCGCATGGATGAATTCAGCCGATTGAGCCTGCATGTCCCCGAGCCGGCGGTTCGGCCGGGCGACGAACCCGATTTTTCCACTGTGAGGATACCGAAAGCGGGCACGGTCCCGCGACCCGAGGTCGATGTCGACCCGGAGACGATCCGCGATCTGGCCTTCTCCATCATCCGCGTTCTCAACCGCGAAGGGGAAGCGGTCGGGCCTTGGGCCGGTCTCCTGTCAGACGAGGAACTGCTGACCGGCCTCCGGCACATGATGATGCTGCGAGCCTTCGACGCGCGAATGGTGATGGCGCAGCGCCAGGGCAAAACGTCCTTCTACATGCAGCATCTCGGCGAGGAGGCGGTAAGCTGCGCCTTCCGCAAGGCGCTGCGCAAGGGCGACATGAACTTTCCCACTTATCGACAGGCGGGGCTCCTGATCGCCGACGACTACCCCATGGTCGAGATGATGAACCAGATATTCTCGAACGAGAGCGATCCCTGCCATGGCCGGCAGCTGCCGGTTCTCTACACTTCGAAAGAGCATGGCTTCTTCACCATATCCGGGAACCTTGCCACGCAGTTCGTCCAGGCTGTCGGCTGGGCGATGGCGTCCGCCATCAAGCGCGACACCCGCATCGCGGCGGGCTGGATCGGCGACGGCTCGACGGCCGAATCGGACTTCCATTCCGCTCTTGTGTTCGCCTCGACTTACAAGGCACCCGTCATCCTTAACATCGTCAACAACCAGTGGGCGATCTCGACCTTCCAGGGAATTGCGCGGGGCGGATCCGGCACTTTCGCCGCCCGGGGTCTGGGCTTCGGCATTCCGGCGCTGCGCGTCGACGGCAACGACTATCTTGCCGTCTATGCGGTGGCGCGCTGGGCAGCGGAACGCGCCCGGAGAAATCTCGGGCCGACGCTGATCGAATATGTGACCTACCGCGTCGGCGCCCATTCGACGTCGGATGACCCGAGCGCCTATCGGCCGAAGACCGAGTCGGAAGCCTGGCCCCTTGGCGATCCGGTTCTGCGGTTGAAGAAGCACCTGATCGTTCGCGGAGTCTGGTCGGAAGAGCGACACCTACAGGCGGAAGCCGAGATCATGGACGAAGTGATCCAGGCGCAGAAGCAGGCGGAAAGCCATGGCACGCTCCATGCCGGCGGCAGGCCCTCGGTGCGCGACATCTTCGAAGGCGTCTACGCGGTGATGCCGCCGCACATCCGCCGACAGCGGCAGAAGGCGGGGTACTGACATGGCCAGAATGACGATGATTGAAGCGGTGCGCAGTGCCATGGACGTGTCGATGGGACGCGACGAGGACGTCGTCGTCTTCGGCGAGGATGTCGGTTATTTCGGCGGCGTGTTTCGCTGCACTCAGGGGCTTCAGGCGAAATACGGCAACACTCGCTGTTTCGATGCACCGATCAGCGAATCCGGCATCGTCGGCAGCGCCATCGGCATGGCGGCTTACGGCCTGAAGCCCTGCGTCGAGATCCAGTTCGCCGACTACATGTACCCCGCCTACGATCAACTGACGCAGGAAGCAGCCCGCATCCGCTATCGTTCGAACGGCGACTTCACCTGCCCGATCGTCGTGCGAATGCCGACCGGCGGCGGCATCTTCGGCGGTCAGACGCACAGCCAGAGCCCGGAGGCACTCTTCACCCACGTCTGCGGCCTCAAGGTCATCGTGCCGTCAAATCCTTATGACGCCAAAGGCCTGCTGATCTCGGCCATCGAGGATCCGGATCCGATCATCTTCCTGGAGCCGAAGCGGCTCTATAACGGCCCCTTCGACGGCCATCACGAGCGCCCGGTAACCCCTTGGTCAAAGCACGAACTTGGCGAAGTGCCGGAAGGGCACTACACGATCCCCATCGGCAAGGCGGAAATTCGCCGCAATGGCTCGGCGGTAACCGTGCTCGCCTACGGCACCATGGTGCATGTGGCGCTTGCGGCAGCCGAGGAGACCGGCATCGACGCAGAAGTGATCGACCTGCGCAGTCTGTTGCCGCTCGATCTCGAGACGATCGTCGATTCCGTCACCCGGACTGGGCGCTGCGTCGTCGTGCACGAGGCGACGCTGACCTCGGGCTTCGGCGGCGAGCTGGTCGCCCTCGTCCAGGAGCATTGCTTCTACCAGCTCGAAGCGCCGGTCGTACGGGTGACCGGCTGGGACACCCCTTATCCACATGCCCAGGAATGGGACTATTTCCCCGGGCCGGCGCGCGTCGGCCGTGCGCTTGCTGAAGCGATGGAGGCGTGAGGCTATGGGAGAATTCGTTCTGAAAATGCCGGACGTCGGTGAAGGCGTCGCCGAGGCGGAACTTGTCGAATGGCATGTGAAGCCTGGCGATCCGGTGCGCGAAGACATGGTGCTGGCCGCCGTCATGACCGACAAGGCGACGGTCGAAATCCCCTCACCAGTATCCGGCAAGGTAATTTGGCTCGGAGCTCATGTGGGCGACACGGTTCCGGTCAAGGCGCCGCTCGTCAGGATCGAAACGGCCGGCGAAACCGGCGAGCCCCCGCCGGACAGCATTCCCGAGGCGCTTGCCGAAGCCGTGTTGGAGGAGCCGGTGGCGGCGGCCCCCACGCCGATCAAGGAGAATGCGCGCCCGGAACCGGGCAGGAGCGCGAGCGGGGAAGCGCCAAGGCCGCGCCAGGCGCCGGATGTTTCAGCCAAACCGCTTGCCTCCCCGGCCGTGCGCCTGCGCGCCAAGGAAAGCGGTATCGATCTCAGGCAGGTCGCCGGCACGGGACCTGCCGGCCGGATCACCCACGAGGATCTCGATCTCTTCATCAGCCGCGGGCCGGGCCCGCTGCCAGCGCAGATCGGGCTCGTCCGGAAGACGGCAGTCGAGGAGGTCAAGATCGCCGGTCTGCGGCGGCGGATTGCTGAGAAGATGTCGCTCTCCACCTCACGGATCCCCCACATCACCTATGTGGAAGAGGTGGACATGACGGCACTGGAGGATCTGCGGACGACGATGAACCGCGACCGCAAACCCGACCAGCCGAAGCTGACAATCCTGCCCTTCCTGATGCGGGCGCTGGTCAAGGCAGTGTCCGAGCAGCCCGGCATCAACGCCACTTTCGACGACCATGCCGGCGTCATCCATCGCCACGCGGCCGTCCATATCGGCATTGCCACGCAGACCCCCGCCGGCCTGACGGTGCCGGTCGTGCGCCACGCGGAGGCGCGCGGCATCTGGGACTGCGCGGCGGAACTCAATCGGCTGGCGGAAGCCGCCCGCACCGGCACCGCGACGCGCGATGAACTGACCGGCTCGACGATCACGATTTCCTCGCTCGGCGCGCTTGGCGGCATCGTCTCGACGCCGGTGATCAACCATCCGGAGGCGGCGATCGTCGGCGTCAACAAGATGGCGACCCGCCCGGTCTGGGACGGGGCGCAATTCGTGCCGCGCAAGATGATGAATCTTTCGTCGAGCTTCGACCACCGCGTAATCGATGGATGGGACGCCGCCACCTTCGTCCAGCGACTGAAGACGCTGCTCGAAACCCCGGCGCTGATTTTCGTGGAGGGATGATCTCGCAATGAAGGAAATCTCCTGCAAGCTCCTGGTGCTCGGCGCCGGTCCCGGCGGCTATGTCTGCGCCATCCGCGCCGGGCAGCTCGGCGTCGACACGGTGATTGTCGAAAGGGCGAAGGCGGGCGGCACTTGTCTCAATGTCGGGTGCATTCCGTCGAAGGCGCTGATCCACGCCGCCGAGGAGTATCACAAGCTTCATGCCGCCGCCTCCGGGAGAAGTCCGCTCGGGCTATCCTTGAGCGCACCGGCGATTAACCTCAAGCAAACCGTCGCCTGGAAGGACGGCATCGTCGGGCGCCTGAACAGCGGGGTTACCGGGCTCCTGAAGAAGGCGGGCGTGAAGGCTGTATTTGGAGAAGCACGCTTCGTCGACGGCAAGACGGTCGATGTCGAGACGGAAACGGGCCAGCAGCGCATCCGCGCCGAAGCGGTCGTCATCGCCACCGGCTCGGCGCCGGTGGAGCTTCCGGACCTGCCCTTCGGCGGCAGCGTCATCTCTTCCACCGAGGCTTTGGCTCTGGTTGAATTGCCCGAGACGCTCGCGGTCATCGGCGGCGGCTATATCGGCCTCGAACTCGGGACCGCTTTTGCCAAACTTGGCTCGAAAGTGACCGTGCTCGAAGCGATGGACCGCATCCTGCCGCAGTACGACGCCGAACTTTCAAGGCCGGTAATGAAGCGGCTCGGCGAACTCGGCATGGAGGTTTTCACCCGCACCACCGCGAAGCGCCTCTCGGCCGACAAGCGCGGTCTTCTGGCCGAGGAAAACGGGCGGGCCTTCGAAGTTCCGGCAAAAAAGGTATTGGTCACCGTCGGTCGCGGGCCGGTGACGGAGGGCTGGGGGATCCAGGAGATCGATCTCGACCGCTCCGGCCGCTTCATCCGCATCGACGACCAGTGCCGCACGTCCATGCGCGGCATCTATGCGATCGGCGACGTGACCGGCGAGCCGATGCTCGCGCACCGTGCCATGGCGCAGGGGGAAATGGTTGCCGAGATCGTCGCCGGGCAGAAGCGAAGCTGGGACAAGCGGTGCATCCCCGCCGTCTGCTTCACCGACCCGGAAATCGTCAGCGCCGGTCTCTCACTGGAGGAGGCACGCGCGGCCGGCATCGAGGTCAGGATCGGCCAATTCCCCTTCCAGGCGAACGGCCGCGCCATGACGACCCTCGCCGAGGACGGATTCGTGCGCGTCGTCGCCCGCGCCGACAACCACCTCGTCCTCGGTATCCACGCCGTCGGCCATGCCGTCTCGGAACTCTCCGCTGCCTTCGCGCTGGCAATCGAGATGGGCGCGCGATTGGAAGACGTCGCCGGCACCATCCATGCCCACCCGACCCAATCGGAGGCCTTCCAGGAGGCGGCCTTCAAAGCCTTGGGGCACGCGCTGCATATTTGAGATGTGGTGCAGGTTGTCCCTCATCCCGATGCCCGTCCTCCGCAGCAACTGCGGAGGGTGGACCGCGACCTTTTCCCCCGCAGGCGGGGAGAAGGGGCGATGCCGCGCCCGCACATTTCCCAATACCGCTTCTTCCAAAGCCCCAGTTGCAGGGTCGAGGCACGACGAGCGCTACTGCACCAACTCCAGCCCGACCGCCGTCGCTTCGCCGCCGCCGATGCAGAGGGAGGCGATGCCGCGCTTCACGCCGTTTTTTCGCATTGCATGGAGAAGCGTCACGACGATGCGCGCACCGGAGGCGCCTATCGGGTGGCCGAGGGCGCAGGCGCCGCCATGGATGTTGACGATGTCGTCGGAGAGACCGAGGTCGCGGATCGCCGCCATGGCGACGACGGCAAAGGCTTCGTTGATTTCGTAGAGCCCGACGCTCCCCTTCTCCCAGCCGAGCTGGTCGAAGAGCTTGTCGATGGCGCCGATCGGCGCCGTGGTGAACCAGGCGGGCTCCTGTGCATGGCCCGCATGGCCAGCGACGATCGCAAGCGGCGTCAGCCCGCGCTTCTCCGCCTCGCTCGCACGCATCAGGATCAGCGCAGCCGCACCATCGGAGATCGAGGAGGAATTGGCCGCCGTGACGCTGCCGCGGTCGCGGAAGGCTGGCTTCAGCTTCGGTATCTTCGCCGGATCGGCCTTCACCGGCTGCTCGTCGCGATCGAGATTGGCGCTCTTGCGCTTGCCGCCATCGACGATCGTCACGATTTCGTCGGCAAAGGATTTGTCTTCCGCCGCCTTCAGCGCCCGCTCGAGCGAGCGGAGTGCGAAAGCGTCCTGGTCTGCCCGCGAGAATTGGTAATGCTGGGCCGTATCCTCGGCGTAGGTGCCCATCAGTCGTCCGGAATAGGCGTCCTCCAGCCCGTCCAAAAACATGTGGTCCTTGATCTCGCCGTGGCCAAGCCGAAAACCGCCGCGGGCCTTCGGCAGGAGATAAGGCGCGTTCGTCATCGACTCCATTCCGCCAACGGCAAGGACCGTGGCGCTGCCGGAGACAAGCGCGTCATTGCCGAGCATCAGGGCCTTCATGCCCGAGCCGCAGACCTTGGAAACGGTTGTCGAGGGTGTCTCCTGTCCGAGGCCGGCGCCGAGTGCCGCCTGCCGGGCAGGATTCTGTCCGACGCCGGCGGGCAGGACATTACCCATCAGCACTTCGTCGACCTTATCGAGGCTGGCGCGATCCAGCGCCGCCTTCAACGCTGCCGACCCGAGCTCCGGCGCTGTCAGATCCTTGAGCCCTCCTTGGAACGCGCCCATCGGCGTGCGCGCCGCCGACACGATAACCACCGGATCGCGATTGCTCATCATATCCTCCCATTTCGCCGAATATCGGTCGGCCTTGGCCCCGGAGTGCGACCGTCGAGGCTGCGGAATGAGCGCCCCTCATCCGCCTGCCGCCACCTTCTCCCCGCAGGCGGGGAGAAGGGACATGTGGCACCGGCTCGTCCCCCAGCAGCACGGATCGTCAGGTGAAAACGAAGCGGAGGGCGCCGACTCGTCCCCTCTCCCCGCACGCAGGGAGAGGCTTAGGGTGAGGGGCAAATACCCGCATCTCATCGTCAACACTCTCGACCGACTATAACCGCCGAATGCAGTAAGGCAACGCCATCCGCGCCCTTGTGGGCCGCCGGCGGGATAGCCGCAGATTAGCCCATCCGTTCCGACGCGTAGGAGCCCGGGCTCGGCGGGAAGACGACGACGCGGTTGCCGTTGATGAGGGTGCGGCGATGAATATGGGCGTGTATGGCGCGGGCCAGCACCTGGCTCTCGACGTCGCGGCCGATCGAGACATAGTCCTCGGCCGACTGCGCATGGGTGATGCGGGCGATGTCCTGCTCGATGATCGGGCCCTCGTCGAGATCGGCGGTGACGTAGTGCGCCGTCGCGCCGATCAGCTTGACGCCGCGCTCATAGGCCTGCTTGTAGGGGTTGGCGCCCTTGAACGACGGCAGGAAGGAGTGATGGATGTTGATGATCCTGCCCGACATTTTCTTGCACAGCGCATCCGACAGCACCTGCATGTAGCGGGCGAGCACGATCAGCTCGGCGCCGGTCTGCTCGACGATCTCCATCAGCTGTGCTTCGGCCCTCGGCTTGTTCTCCTTCGTTACCTTGATGCAGTGGAAGGGGATGTCGTGGTTGGCGATGACCTTCTGGTAATCGAAGTGGTTGGAGACGACGCCGACGATGTCGATCGGCAGCGCGCCGATCTTCCAGCGATAGAGCAGGTCGTTCAGGCAATGGCCGAACCGCGAGACCATCAAGAGCACCTTCATCCGCTCTTCCGAATCGCGGATCTCCATTGTCATGCCGAACCGCTCGACCGCCGGAGCGAAGGCTTCGCGCAGCTCTTCGAGCTTAGCGCCAGCCTGGCTGATGAAAGAGACGCGCAGGAAGAAAAGCCCGGTTTCAAGGTCGTTGAATTGTGAGCTGTCGCTGATGTAACAGCCTTTTTCCGCGAGACCGCCGGTAACGGCGGCAACGATGCCGCGGGTAGATTTGCAGGTGACGGTCAGCACGTAGCTTTTCATCGGTGGTCTCTCATTCTGATGCGGTATCCGGCCCCTCGGGCCGTTCATGCGAAACTACCCTGGCGCTTCGAGACCCGCCGATCCATTCGCGACATCGGCTGGACGGAACGGGCCACGCTCTCTCCGGCTCTCAGAAGTGAGACATTCAGGGCTTTTACCCGGTCGGGATGCGTTTTGGCGAAGGCCTCGATCTCTGCGCAACGGGCATCGATGGCGACGATCCGCCGGCAACCGTAGAAAACGACGTCCTACAGCGCCTATAGCTCGCGGACGAGCGCCAGTAGTCGTAGAGACCGGTCTCCTGGATCCGGGTCGCCTCCCGTCTCGCTATCAGCGCTCGTACTTCTCCACCTTCTGCTCGATGGCGCCGAAGATCGAATGGCCGCTCGCGTCTTTCATCTCGATCCTGACGACGTCGCCGAACTTCAGGAAATGCGTCTTCGGTGCGCCGCTCTCGATCGTTTCGATCATGCGCAGCTCCGCGAGGCAGGAATAACCGACGCCCCCCTCCGACACCGGTCTGCCCGGCCCGCCGTCGAGTTTGTTGGACACGGTCCCCGAGCCGATGATCGTGCCGGACGTGAGCGGGCGGGTGCGGGCCGCATGGGCGATCAGTTGCGGGAAATCGAAGGTCATATCGATGCCGGCATTGGCTCGACCGAAGGGCCTGCCGTTGAGATCGACGCGAAGCGGCAAATGCAGCTTGCCGCCGTCCCACGCCTCGCGCAATTCGTCCGGCGTCACGGCGACCGGCGAGAAGGCGGAAGACGGCTTCGATTGGTAGAAGCCGAATCCCTTGGCGAGCTCGGCCGGAATGAGTCCGCGCAGCGAAACGTCGTTGACGAGCATGACAAGACGGATCGCCTCGCGCGCCTCCTCAACCGTCGCGCCCATCGGCACATCGTCGACGATCACCGCGACCTCGCCCTCCATATCGATGCCCCAGGCCTCATCCGCCATGAGGATCGGGTCGCGCGGCCCGAGGAAGCCGTCGGATCCGCCCTGATAGATCAGCGGATCGTTCCAGAAGCTTGCCGGCATCTCCGCGTTGCGCGCCTTCCTGACCAGTTCGACGTGGTTGACATAGGCGGAGCCGTCGGCCCAGTGGAACGCCCGCGGCAAGGGCGAGGCGGCATCGTGCTCGTGGAAACGCATGGTCGGCTGGGAGCCGGTCTCTATACCGTCGGCGACACGCGCCAGCCGCGGCCCAGCATGCGCCCAGTCGTCGAGGGCCGCCTGCAGCGTGCGGGCGATATGCCCGACTTCCGAGCAACGGGTGAGGTCTTTCGAGACCACGACGAGCCTGCCGTCGCGGGTGGAATCTTTCAGCGTCGCGAGTTTCATGGTGTTTCCCGAGATGTTCTGTTGATCCGCTCCGACCGGCGCGAACCATTGCAGCATGTCATGGTTCGTTGCGGAAAGTCACTTGTTTCCGGGTGTGCCGTCGAATTTTCAGGCAACGGCCGTGGGAAAGTCGCCCGCGGCCGGATGAACCTATCCCCGCACGCGCTCCGGGATCGGCAGCCCCTCGAAGCTCTTCAAAGTCTCGAGCACGATCGAGGTCTTGACGTGCTGGACGCTGTCATGCGGCAAGAGCACATCGTTGACGAAGCGCGACAACCCGGCAAGGTCGGGTGTTACGACGCGCAGGTGATAATCCATCTCGCCAGTCAGCGCATAGGCCTCCAGCACCTCCGGCAGCCCGGAAATCAGCTTGGCGAACCGCTTGGCATTGTCGCGATTGTGGGTGGCGAGCGTCACCGAGATCACCACCATCAGGTCGAGCCCCAGCTTCTGCCGGTCGATCTGCGCCTGATAGCCGGTGATATAGCCTTCCGCCTCCAGCCGCGAGCGCCGCCGCGAACATTGCGACGGTGATAGCGCGATCCGCTCGGACAACTCGTTATTGGTCAGATGCCCGTCCCGCTGCAACGCGCTAAGTATCTTGAGATCAAAGCCGTCGAGTTGCTCCATTGCATGCGTCCTCATGCCCATGCACGCACAATTCGTGCACAGTTTCGCCAAAACCCTGCAAGAATACAAGCATCATGCATCGCATCTGCGGCATACTCCGGCAAAAGTTCTCGAGGATTGAGAGGAGACTTTCGATGGGCCCGTTTCCGCATGACGCCCCGCCCGCAACGATCTCGGCGGACAACCCCGCCGGAACGGACGGCTTCGAGTTCGTCGAATTCGCCCATCCGGAGCCGGAAAAACTCGTGGAGCTTTTCGCGCGCATGGGCTACACCCCCGTCGCACGGCACCGGGCGAAGAACATCACCGTGTGGCGGCAGGGCGACATCAATTACATCCTGAATGCCGAGCCCGGTTCGCATGCGATGCGCTTCGTCGACAAGCACGGCCCCTGTGCACCGTCCATGGCGTGGCGCGTCGTCGACGCCAAGCAGGCTTTCGAACATGCGGTGTCGAACGGTGCCGAAGCCTATGAGGGCAGCGACAAGACCCTCGATGTCCCGGCAATCGTCGGCATCGGCGGCTCACTTCTCTATTTCATCGACAGCTATGGCGCGAAAGGCTCGGCCTATGATGCCGAGTTCGAATGGGTCGGTGAACGCGATCCGAGGCCGGAGGGCGTCGGCTTCTACTATCTCGACCACCTGACCCATAACGTCTATCGCGGCAACATGGACAAGTGGTGGGCCTTCTACCGAGAGCTCTTCAACTTCAAGCAGATCCACTTCTTCGACATCGACGGCCGCATTACCGGCTTGCTCAGTCGGGCGATCACTTCACCTTGTGGCAAGATCCGCATTCCGCTGAACGAGTCGAAGGACGAAACCAGCCAGATCGAGGAATACTTGAAGAAATACAAAGGCGAAGGCATCCAGCACATCGCCGTCGGTACCGAGGCGATCTACGACGCAACGGACAAGCTCGCGGCAAACGGCCTCAAATTCATGCCCGGGCCGCCGGACACCTACTATGAGATGTCGCACGAGCGTGTGCACGGCCATGAGGAACCGATCGAGCGGATGAAGAAGCACGGTATCCTGATCGATGGCGAGGGCGTGATCGACGGCGGCATGACGAAGATCCTGCTGCAGATCTTCTCGCGCACGGTCATCGGCCCGATCTTCTTCGAATTTATCCAGCGTAAAGGCGACGAGGGTTTTGGCGAGGGAAACTTCCGGGCGTTGTTTGAATCGATCGAAGCCGATCAGATCCGCCGCGGCGCCCTGCAGCGGCGTGCGTAGACGCGCTACAACCCGCGCGTCATTTCAGGAGCACAAAGATCGGCGTAACTCTTTGAATTTGCTGCATGCCACTCGCTCAATTGCAAAGACGCCGCGTGTCCGACCAGATGCGCGGCGTCCATGCAGCCATCGAGACCGTCAGTTGCGCCAGCGGGGCGGGCCCGCATCGCCGTCATGCCTGAAGTAGCGGGACGCCGCTTCTGTCCGGTTTCGCACGTTCATCTTCTTGTAGATGTTACGGACATGAACCTTGACGGTGTTCTCCGACAGGCCGAGTCGGTCGGCAATGATCTTGTTCTGCGTGCCCATGCAGATCAGATCGAGGATCTGGACCTCCCGGCTTGTCAGCAGACCTCTGCCGACATCGCTCCTCTGTGCCGGGGGCATGGCCTCGGCGCATGCCTCGCGCTGGGCAGGCGTGGCACTGCCTGTCTCCGACCGCGGCGCCAGCCGACGCAGCAGGGCGGCCGGAAAATGCTCGCCGCCCTTCATCAGCAAATCGATGGCGGTCAGGCAGACGTCCAGATGGAGGTTCAAGGGCAGGACGCCATGGATCAGCCCCTCGTCGACAAAGCCGGCGATCGATGAATCGACCTCGTCCGCATTCTCGACGACGAGCCCGATCGAGGCCCGCGGATGGAACTCGTGGATCGTCCTGATGACCGATGGAAACGTGCTCGCCGGTAGGCGGTAGAGCATAATCAGCGCCACATCGTCGAGATTGCCATCGAGCAGGCTGTCGGCCTCCGAAAGGCTCACAACTTCATTCCCCTGGAACCGGGTGCTGATCGCCTGCGTCAGACATTCGGCGAGCAGATCCGCCCTGGCGAGCATTACGATCTTCGCTTTCTTCGCTAAAACCCTGTTGTTGTCCTCAAATTCGCTCAAACTGGAGCCGGTACGATACATTATCCCCTCCTTGGGCATTCCCCCTATCTTCTTAAGGGTATTGGAGCGCCCTGTCTGAAAATGTTTTCGATCAAAAATGCGAAGTCACTAACCACGAAAAAACTTCATGATGGCTAATGTATCGTAAATATGGGGGATAAGAAACAGCCCAAAAGGGTTAGATTCGGCCCCATTCCCGTCCAAATAGTCCCGATTTGCACCAATTCTGGGTGAGTCGAGCTGATGTCAAGTCTGCGCGGCCGTGGGCGTGTCCGTCCTTTTCGCGCCAAGCGGGGACCCGGGCATTCTAGAGGGTATGTCAGGTTGCGCTTATCGCAACCCTGTACCTCGGAATGAGGAGCACAGGCCGCCGTCTCCCCTTCGACCTGAACCACTTTATACTCCAAAGGGGCTAGCGGCGGCGCATCACGGCCTCGGCAGGCATGTATGCTTCCGGTCTTCCGGCGGGCGGATGTCGAGACCCGACGACCCATCATCGAAAAATCCCGCTTAGGTTGAGACTCGACAGGTAATTCCATCTTACGGGCATGCAGCCTCGGATTCACAATGTTAACATCGCCTTAATGGCCGGACAGTCCGAAGGGGTAAGGACGACTCGCTTCGCTGGACAAGACGACCGCTTCCTCGGAAGCAATATCCGGCTGTGCTGCCCCCATCCCGGATGCCCTCATCCGCCAAGTGACGGCTGGGACTAACCATAATTGGTATCTTCCACTTCTCCCCATTCCGGATCACACTGTACCGGTCGCATGGAGTTGTATGCGTCTCCGGACAAGGTTCAGCGTAGGTTTGGAAACTATTTATATTGCGTTCGTATGACAAAGTGTATGACTATCAATTATCAACACCTAATGCATTAGCGGAATATCCCTAACCGTGAAATTTATATTGAACAAAATACAGAGAGTATCGAAACACCCGCAGATGAATATCGATAGTTCATCTGAGTGAGAGCCAGCGCCAAAAAAACCTATGAAGATGAAGGGGTTTCGGTGCTGGCTCCTTCCTCCGTTTCTCCACAGTGTAAGAAAAGCCTCTCCTCAACGGGGAAATGAATATCGCTCGACGATAGCCCAGATTTCCTTGTTGATCCTCATGATCTGCTCGATCGCCTCGTTGATCCTGGCGATCTCCGAATCGTCAATCTGTTCGATCTTGCCGTATTTGATCGTGTCCTTGCTGTCGAAAATGCTCATCAGCTGAGTGCTCGCCTGGTCTCCGGTTTCGTCGAAGGAATAGATGCAGTGGCTGTACTTGTTCCTGAGTTTGCCCTGCCGGCCAAGCTGCTGTGTCACTGCGAGAATCTCCTGCCGCCGAGCAAGCGGCGTCTTTTCCAATTTGGCGAGCCGTTCGACGAGCTCGAGACGGGCGCGCGTCGTATTCAGCGTCAAAAAGATGACGATGGCGGTTTCCTTGTCCACCTTCGCAAGGCCCGCAATCAGGTAGATGAGCAGACTTTCCGTGTTGGTCCACGTGTAGTTCAGCTGTCCGATTAAAAGGAGTATCTCGTGGAATTTCTTCATGAGCAGCATCCCTTTACAGCCACAATAGCGCATTCCGGTCTTCGGATAAATTTACAGCGAACGAAACGCATCGGCCGCAGAATACCTCCGAGGCGGTAGCCTCTGACCCCCGAAAGTCTTTCCGGGATAGGTCGCACACGCAACAACCTCTTACGGGTGATCAATCTTTGCCGCTCATCGCCTAGGGGGGTTAGCCCGAACTGACAGCTTACAATTCCAGCCTGTTAGCAACACACTTTTCACGCACAACAGAGGGCAGGTATGCCCAGGTTTGCGTTGATCCAGTACTGCGTTTAGGGCGGAATGCCCCCTCGAAAGCCTGGCTGCCGTTCCCGACGAGCAAGGGAGGTGAATGCCAGGCAAGTAGCGCCAATCCCGGCCGCGCATTTCCGTGCGCCCGGAGATCCTTTCCACTGAAAAACTTCATTTCAACTTCAGACCGCGCACGGCCAAGATCCGCGTGAGAGATGAAAGCGGTTCGGTCGTAGCGGCCTCAACTTTGAGGACGTAGCTATGAGCAATAACAAAAACTTCTTGTGGCCATGGGATAATCAGTCGCAAAGCCAGGACCAGTTGCAGGGCCAGGCCCAAGCCGAGCTTCAGGCCCAGCTCGAGCTCCAGGAACAGGAGCAAGAACAGGAGCAGGAGCAGGAGCAGGAGCAAGATCAGGACCAAGATCAGGATCAGGACCAGGACCAGTATCAGGGTCAGTACAGTGAATCTTATAACGGCAACCTGAACGGCAACGGCAACGGCAACGGCAACCTCAACCTGAACGGAAACGGCAATGGCAATCTCAACCTGAACGGAAACGGCAATGCCAATGCCAATGCGAACGATAATACGAACAGCAATAGCAACACCAACACCAGCGACACCACGGTCGACGTATCGAGCACGACCGACGTCGACGTCGACATCGATCTTGATCTGAGCGGCTATGAGCCGTCCGACGATGACTTTGTCGACATCGACAATTCGTCGATCCATGGCATGGCGAATGTCAGCTTCAGCAACATCCTCAACGGCTCGCTCAATGGTGCGGGCAATGATGTCGGCAACGTCATCAGCCAGTCCGCCATCATGTCGGACGACGACCACCTGCATGGTGTCTCCAACAGCGGCACCCTGAACCTGAATGGCACGGCCACCGGCGGCACGGCCACCTCCGACGACGGCATCGACGCCGAGGGTGATGGCGGTTCGGGCGGCGATGATGCCGATGCCGATGGCGGAAACGGCGGCGACGGCGGTCTTGCCGTTGGCGGCTTCTCGTTTGGCGGTGATGCCGATGGCGGAAACGCCGATAGCGACGCGGACGGTGGCGACGGATTCGGCGGCATTGCTGCGAGCGTCGGTGTCGGCACCGGCGGCGCTAGTGGGAGCGCAGATGGTGGCGCGGCAACCGGCGGTGCCGGCGGCAACGGCGGCGCAGGCCTCGGCGTCGGTCTCGGGCTCGGTGTCGGTCTCGGCGTCGGCGCTGCGGCCGGCGGCGACGGCGGCGACAACGCAGCCGGCAACGGTGGCGAATCCGGCGACATCGAGAGTGATGACGCCGAAACCGACGACGCCGGGGACGGTGGCGACGCTGCCGACGACGCCGATTTCTCGATCCCGATCCTGAACATCGGTGGCGACGGCGGCGACAATGAAGGCGGCAACAGCGTCGCTTTCGGCGAGACCGGCAACGCCAATGGCGGCAGCGCCGATGATGCCGGCGACGGCGGCAACGCGCTTGGTGCAGGCGTCGGCGTTGGCACGGGTATCGGGCTCGGCGCCGGTAATGGCGGCGGCGGCGGCGGTGGTGGTGGTGCCTCCGCGGATGGCGGAACGACCGGCAATGCCAGTGGCGGTACCGGCACGGGCGGAGCGGCGACCGGCGGCGCGGGTGAAGGCGGCCTTGCGCTCAGCGGCGCATGGGCCGGAGATGCCTCGGCCGACGGTGGCGCGGGCGGAGCGGCGACCGGCGGCGCTGGCGGTGGCGGCGGGGCCGGCGGCACTGCCACGACCGGAGACGGCGGCTTTGGCGATGCCGGAACATGGGGCTCCTACAACGGAGACGATGGCTTCGTTGAAGGGATTTCCTCGGCGACAGCCGATGCCGTGATCGACACCAACGCCTTCAACCAGCAGATCGTGCTCGGCGCCAATCTGCAGGGCAATACTGTCGACATGACGATCGTCGGCGGCGACTACAGCACATCGATCATCGGCGAAGACGACGCCTGATCGCAGTGCAAAGCCGCCGATTCACATGCGGAATCGGGCATTGAACCGGACTGCGCGAGCCCGCCTCGCGCAGTCCAGCAGCACCGCAAGTAAAAAGGGGGGCTGACAATGACCTTGCATTTCGACAAGGCCACCGAGGCCATAGCCCATTTCATCGGACTGTTTGAAATCAAGATCGAGGAGCTTCGGCTGCGCGAGGCCCACGAGGAGTTCACGGCATCCCGGCAAGACGAGCGGGCCCCGCCGGAACTTCCTTTCGTGCCGGTCAATGTAAAGGCGCCGTACGATCTCGGCGAGTTCAACCCGGACGTTCCCTATAAGCCGCTCGCGCCGGAACTGGTGGGGTTGGTGTCCTGGTCGCATGTCGGGCCGCTCCCGCCGACATTCTCCGCACCCGGCGACATGGCAGCCCTCGCCAAACCCGGGCTCCTCCCCCAGCACTGGTCGACCGCCAAGTCGTCGTCGCAGAAATTTGACTTCGACATCGATCCGCCGGGGTCGGTCGCCTTATACACCTCCCAATACATACGGCTTTCGGACAGTGATTTCGTCAGCATCGGCGGCCACGGGTTGAATTTCGAGCTGCGGATCGACAACAGCGCGATGCTGGCCGGGCTTATCGAGACCGCACGGCAAGTTTCCCCCCTCGCGGACGCGGAGGAGCCTGGCTCCCCGGACGCGGCTCTCACCTTCATCGACACCGCATCGCAGCAGCTGGACGCCCATTCCGCAGAGAGCGGCGGCGAGCACGGCCTGTTCGTGGCCAAGTCCGAGACGCTCGAAGGCACCTACGTCAATGGTGAACTCGTCGACGAAGCGCCGCGCCTCGAAGACTACCTTCCTGAACCGGACGAGACGGCCGCCGACACACCGACCCTATCCTCACAGGCCAGCGGATCCTTCGCTGCGAGCGAAGGTCCGGTGGCGGCAGGGGCTTCGGTCGAGCTGGAGGCCGGCGGCAATACCCTGGTCAATTCCGTCGTGCTGACGAACAACTGGCTGCAATCGCATGTCCTGGCCGTTGCCGGCGATCATGTCGAACTCAATGTGATCGTCCAGATCAACGCCTGGTGCGACAGCGATCTCGTAAGCCCTGCCCTCAACGACTGGAAGCTGATTGCGGAGAATCCGACCCAGGCCTTCAACGTCGCGATGTTCAAGCATCTGGATCCCTCGCCCGCGGAAGCGGGGCACGCCGGCAACGGCGACTTTCCCAAGGTCTGGGCGATCACGGAGATCAAGGGCGACCTCCTGATCATGAACTGGCTCGAGCAATTCACCTTCATGACGGATGAGGACGTCGCCATTCTGTCATGCGCTGGCTCGACGACCTCGATCATTGCCGGCGGCAACACCGCGGTCAATAATATCTCGCTCGCCGAACTGGGCTCGTACTACGATCTCATCTTCGTCGGCGGGCATGTCTACGACGCCAACATCATCCAGCAGCTGAATATTCTCTTCGACAACGACCTGGTCGGCGCCGTCGACGGCTTCGGAACGAGCGGGGAAGGATCCGTATCCACGGGCGGCAATCTGCTCTGGAACTATGCGGGTATCGTGGAAGCCGGTGGCGCGATGAGCGTCAAGCCGATGCCGCAGTCCTATCTCGATGCCCTCGACAAGCTGGCGAACGGCAAGAAGTCGCTCTCGAACGATGTCCTCCAGGATGACGTTTTCGCCGGCATGAATGGGCTGAAGGTGCTCTATATTTCGGGCAACCTCGTCAATCTCAACTACGTCAAGCAAACGACCATTCTCGGAGACAGCGACCAGGTCGCCTTGGCGAAAAGTGCTCTGATGACCGGTTCCGACGGGGACTGGTCGATCTCGACCGGCTCGAATGTCCTTGTCAACCATGCGGGAATTCTCGACGTCGATACAGGCGCGACGATCTATGCCGGCGGCGGCGCCTATTCCGACGAAGTTCTCATCCAGGCCGAGTTGATCACCGACGAGCCCTACCTCGGCGGCCAGGATCCCGATGCGCTGGTGAACGAAGCGGTCGCCTTTCTCGGCGACGACATGATGGCTCCCGACCCCGGGCCACAGCCGATGGAGCACGGGCAGTCGGACTTCGGGCGATCTCACAATGACAGGACGGACAAGGGACCGTCCGATCATGCCTCGCCCCATATCGATGCCGATCCCATGCACAGCATGCTTGCCTGACCGGGACGCGGGAGGAGATCATGGCCGACACCCCCGCCCCGTCCCTGCGACTATCCGCAAGCGACGGCGAGAAGATTTTTTCTGCTGAGGCCGTAACGGATCAGCCACAGCGGAAGATCGATGCAGAGGCTGCCGGGCAGCAATTGCTTCGCGAGATCGATAATCGGGAGGATGTATTGAATAGCACCGTGAAGAAGATCGATGGGGTTCTCTATGAGCTTCGTGGCGGAGCCGCTGCGAGCGACCGCCCGGGCACGAATTCCGCAAACCCCACGCCGTCGGCGCCGATCGGAGAGGCCGCAACGGCATCGGGCGCAGCAGCAAGGCCCGAAAGCGCACGACAGGCACGGCCGGCCCCGAAGGCCGTTCCTCCGGTTGAAGCGGAAGTCCGGCCCGAACTGCGTGACCAGGGCAAGCCTCGGCCCACCCGGGAGGCAGATGAACCGGCCCCACGCGGGGAGAAGCCGGCCCCGGAGACCAAGGCCGAGGCGAAGGCCGAGGTGAAGGACAAGACCAGCGTGCCGGGAATGGTCGTGATCGACGGCGACCGCGGCCCGATCAAGACTGAGAACCGGTCGCCCGACAAGGGTGGTTCGGACGGCGGCGGTTCGGACGGCGGCGGCAATGGCGGCGGCGGCAAGGGTGGCGGCGGCGTCTTCCACAAGCGCCTCGGACCGGTCGATTTTTCGGCGAGTCTCAAGGCGGGCCTCAAGGCGATCCGGCAGAACCTGATGATCGTGATGGTCTTCACGATCGCCACCAATGTCCTGGTGCTCGCGATACCGGTCTATCTGTTCCAGATATCGGACCGGGTATTGACCAGTCGCTCGATCGACACGCTGGTCATGCTCACCGTCCTGATCGTCGCCGCGGTGATCCTTCAGGCGGTCTTCGACGGAATTCGCCGCATGATCCTCATGCGAACGGCAGTGGAGGTCGCCGCCCAGCTCGGCGCCCCGATCCTCAGCGCCGCAGCCAGGGCCTCGCTCCATAGCAACGGGCGCGAATACCAGACGCTGGGCGACCTGCAGCAGCTTCGCTCCTTCCTGGTCTCCGGCACGCTGCTTTCCTTCCTCGATGCGCCGATCGCGCCGTTCTTCGTCGCGGCGGTTTTCCTGATTCACCCGCATCTCGGCTCGATCGTCATTGGATCGTCCCTGCTGCTTCTCATCGTCACGGTGCTCAATCAGAAGGCGACGGCCGCGTCCTTCGGCGAGGCTAACAGTTTCCAGACGAGGGCCAATCTCCACCTCGATTCGATGTCGCGCAATTCGCAGATCATCAATGCGCTCGCGATGATCCCCGAAACTGTTCGCCTATGGGGCAAGGACATGGCCGGCTCGCTGAAGTCCCAGGTGCTGGCGCAGGACCGCAACATCGCCTTCGCCTCACTTTCCAAGGCCGTGCGGCTCCTCACCCAGGTTTCCATGCTCGGCTGGGGCGCCAACCTCGCTCTGCAGGGGGAACTCACGGGTGGCATGGTGATCGCAGCCTCGATCATCGCCGGCCGAGCGCTCGGGCCGATCGAGGGCGCGATCGAAGGCTGGAATCAGGTCATCCAGTCCCGCGCCGCCTATGGGCGCATCACCTCGCTGCTGCAGAACTCGCCGCTCAATTTCGAGCGGCTGAAGCTGCCGCAGCCGGAAGGGCGGCTCGACGTGGAACGGCTGCTTTTCGTCCCGCAAGGCACCAAGCGCGTCGTCCTCAACGGCGTGAGCTTCTCGCTGAACCCCGGCGATTCGCTCGCCGTGATCGGCAGTTCCGGCGCGGGCAAGACGACGCTCGGCAAGATGCTCGTCGGCTCCATCCTGCCGACATCCGGCAATGTCCGGCTCGACCTCATGGACCTGAGGAACTGGGACCAGCGACAGTTCGGCGAAAACATCGGCTACCTGCCGCAGGACGTCCAGCTGTTCCCGGGAACGATCAAAGCCAATATCGCGCGTATGCAGGAGGAGGCGAGCGACGCCGACATCTACGCTGCCGCCAAGCTCGCCGACGTGCACGACATGATCGCTTTGCTGCCGCACGGATACGAGACCTTCGTCACGGCCGACGGCTCGCCGCTCTCCGGCGGGCAGAAGCAGCGCGTCGCGCTTGCCCGCGCCTTTTTCGGCAATCCGCGCATGGTGGTGCTCGATGAGCCCAACTCCAATCTCGACAGTGCCGGCGAGGTCGCGCTGACGCGCGCGCTCCAGCATGCCAGGGAGCAGAAGATCACCGTAATCACCATCACCCAGCGGCCCGCCCTCCTCAGCAGCGTCGACAAGGTGCTGCTTCTGGTGAACGGCACGGTGGCCTTGTTCGGCATGCGCCAGGACGTGCTCAACGCGCTCTCCGCGCGCGGCATGAATATCGAGGGCAACCCTCTTGCCCAGAACCAGCTGATGTAGGCGACCATGGCGCACACAGTCAAAATTCACGACCTCGAGTGGTATTCTGAGGTTCCGCGCGCGATCTGGCGGCAGACCCTGATCGGGCTCGTATTGATGGCGGTCACGTTCGGAGGCTTCAGCCTGTGGGCCTTTACCGCGCCGCTGGCTGCGGCCGTCATCGCCCAGGGAAGCTTCGTCGCAACCGGGCAGAACAAGATCATCCAGCATCTTGAAGGCGGGATCATCGAGGAGATCCTGGTGAGCGAGGGCGACCATGTGGTGGCGGACCAGCCGCTTGTGCGCCTGGACGAGACGGCGGCGCTCGCCAATGAACGCCAACTCTTTCTGCGACAGGCGAGGCTCGAGGCGATCGTCGCCCGCCTTACGGCCCAGATCCAGGGCGCCGATTCAATCGTCCTGCCGGACATTCTCTCGCGGCATGTGCAGGATCCGGAGGTTCGGCCGATCGTCGACAGCCAGGAGCTCAACTTCCGGGCCTGGAAGAGCAAGCTCGACAGCGAAATCGAACTGTTCCGGCAGAACATCGAAGGGTTCCGGTTCCGCGCCGAAGGTTACACCCAGCAACTCAGGGCAGTTCGCCGGCAACTCACTCTTCTTCAGGAGGAACATGCCGGCAAGCAGACGCTGCTGGCGAAGAACCTGATCCGCAAGACCGAGATCAAGTCGATCCAGCGGGCGATCGCCGACGCCGAGGGGCAGATCGGCAGACTCATGGCCGAGATTTCGGAAACCGGAGCGCAGATCCTGAAACAGGAACATCAGATGCGGCAGACGGAAGGAAGCTATCGCGAGGCGGCGCTCGAGGAATTGCAGAAGGTGGAGGCCGAGCTGGACACGGTGCGCGAGCAATTGAGAGGCGCCGCGAACGTCCTTCGTCGCGCCACCATCAATGCGCCGGTCACCGGTACGGTGGTGCGGCTCCACTACCATACGCCTGGCGGCGTCATCGAGAGCGGCAAGCCGATCATGGAAATCCTGCCGTCGGACGTCCCGCTCATCATCGAGGCGCAGATCCTGCGCACCGAGATCGACAGCGTGAAGGTCGGCCAGGACGCCACCGTGCGGCTGACGGCGCTCAACCAGCGCACGACGCCGGTGCTGAACGGCGAAGTCTTCTATGTCTCCGCCGACTCCATTCCCGACTCGGCAAACACAAGCCAGTCGCGCGAAGTCTATCTTGCCAGGGTCAACCTTCCGGTCAGCGAGCTCTCGCGGGTGCGCGGCTTTGCACCGACCCCCGGCATGCCGGCAGAGATCCTGATCCAGACGGCCGAGCGCACCTTCTTCGACTACCTGACGAAGCCGATTCGGGACAGCATGGCGCGGGCTTTCATGGAACGCTGACGTCCTTTAAGCGCCATTTCACCACGCCGCTCTTCCCGAATATCGGCTCCGATTTTCAGTCAGATGCGCCGGATGCGCGACGATCATGCCCGCGCCTCGGGCGAGGTGCGGGCTGCGGTCATATTGCGCCCGCGGCGGGAAGGCTCCTTACACCTTCTGCGTTAATCAGAAAGCATGACCTCCCAGTTTCACCGCCCTTTTTCTACCTTAAGTGGATAGGTTCAATAGTCGGGGCCGGCGGCGTATAATTGGATTTTGTTTTTAATATATTTTTTCATCGGGGCTGAGCGATGAGAGTAGATATTATTGAACACGTTGACGGTTTCGAAAAAATTCGCCGGGACTGGGAGCGACTATATCACGAAGATCCCGAGGCTCATGCCGGCCTGTCCTGGGAACGGCTGCGCAAACACTTTTCGCGCGCAGGGCGATGGTCTGTCCTGGCGCTGGGCGACGAGCAATCCGGCGAAGGGTATTGCGCGTTCCTGCCCTTTGAAGTGAAGACTTATCTCGACGAGAGCAGCGGGCTCTTCTGCGACGAGATCCTGATGCTCGGCAATTGCGACACCGGCCGCAGCGGCATGCTCTGCACGCCGGTGCTCGAGGGCGACGCAGTGGACGTCTGCGCCGGTTGCATCGGCATGGAGAACTGGGCGCGCATGAAAATGGAATGGCTCGAGCCTGTCTCCCCCCGGCTCGAACGATTGCTTCGGGCTTTTGCCACCGAGCGCTTCCTCTGCGAAGAAGCTGGCGGCGTCACGTGCCCCGGCCAAGGCGATCGCTATCACTCTCTGCTCATAAGCACGCGAAGCGGCCGCAATCTGCGCGGCTGCCTCAATCGCCGCAGCATCGATTTCGTCTTCGAACGTGCCATGGACCTGCACGCCCGAGGAGAGTTCGACCGGGCGGAGGCGGCTTATCATCAAGTGGCCAGATCGGCGCCCCGGCATATCCACGCCCGCTACGCGCTGGCGCAACTGTGCTGCGACAGGGGTGACTATGCCGAGGCGGAGCAGATCTATCGCGGACTGCTTTCCCTCATGCCGCAGGGCGACCGGATCCTGCATCGGCTCGGCGACGCGCAGATGGGGCAGGCGCTATACCGCGACGCGAGCGAAACTTTCGAGAACCTGCTCGGTCGCCATCCGCACCTTGGCGTGATCCGCTACAAGCTGGCCGTGTGCCTGCTAGCAGCAGGGCAGAGGGAGGCGGCGATTGCCGTCTTCGAAAGTTTTGAAGACGTCGTGTCCGATGATCCGGATCACATGCGGTGCAAGGCGAAATCACGCGAGGCGCTATGGTATCTCGGCACATTGGCGGACTCGCAAAGCCGGCACGCCGATGGCCAGACGCCGGAAGGAGCGGAAGAGGCCCGCCACCCTTCGCCCGCCGTAAGGCGCGCGAATCCGCTCGGCCTCGCCAAGCCGCTTCTCAGGCCTTCACTGCCCCGGGGCGTTTCGACGCATCTGCATGCAAGGGCGTCGCTTTACGGAGGCTTCGGCTCGAGACTGAAGCATTGACAAGCGCATTCCAAAATGGGGGTGGATTCACCGGCGCCGAATGCGGGCGATGATGCCGGCATGCGACGACAGGCAGGCGCCGGCCACCAGCAGGAAAAGCACGACCCAGAGCGCTGGTACCGACAGAGGCAGCAAGGACCAATCGCCGCTGAGAAGCTCAGGAAGGGAGAGGCCGGTAAGCCCGGCCTGTGCGCTCGACGCCCGCACCACGCCGAACATCGACGCGATCAGCGCGACATGCGCGTGAACGAAACGACTTCTCACATAACGGTCCGGCCGGGCGGCAAGGGGGATGCCCAGCGCTGCGGCAGTCAGCAGCGCCGCCACGGCCGCCTCGAGGCCGATACCGTCGAGCAGCAGGAAGGCCGGCTCGCGCACCACCGGAAGGATCGTCATATAGAGCGACCAGGCGATTGCACTCGACGGAAATTGTGCCAAGAGAAGCATGCTCAGGAGAAATGCCGCGGCCAAGGCATAGGCAAAGGACGGTCCGAGTCGAACAAGAGTGAAAACCCAGGAGCGCATAGGACGTGCATCCTTTTCGGTTGAAGGCGGCCTTTTCGGCGCCAGCGCCGCGCCTTTGATCAGACACGCAAATGCTCGCTATAGCGCCTCGAATCGCTGCATCATATGAGCCGGCGCTTAACCGGAGCTTACCACCGTTCATTGCAAAGAACGGCCGAATCACCTTGCTACATTCCAGGCCGACCGATTCGCTCTTAACGCGTCGCCTCCCCGTCAAATTCCGTGGGAGGAGACCAAGGGAGACAAAGAAATGTGTCTCTTTAATGCTACTCGCCAGTCCAATTCTTCATTTGTTAGCTTTTCTTGGCGAAGAATTCTCGTGAGGACCGGCACCCGCTTGGCTAGGATGCACCCGTAAGTTTGGGGGTAGGTATGATCGCATTGCAGGTTGGATCACGAATCGCATGCCTTACGTCGCTGCTGGCCGTCGGAATTTTCCTGGCGGGATGCCAGTCCGCCGCTTTCGACGACGTGGCCGCATTCGGCGATAGCGCCAAGACGCTGGAGGACGACTCGGCGGTCGCATTTTACAAGAACGATGAGCTGATCACGAAGGGCAAGCTACAGTTCAAAGAAAAGAACTACGGCAAGTCCTACGCCATCTACAAGCGCGCGGTGGCGGTATTCCCTCAGGATCCGGCCGCCTGGCTCGGCTTTGCCGCCTCTGCGGACATGATCGCCCGGTTCGACACGGCGGACAGAGCCTATGTGCAGCTCTCGAAGATGATCGGCAATACCCCGGTCTATTACAACAACCTCGGCTACTCCCATCTTCTGCGCGGCGACCTGCCGAAGGCGCGTCGTTATTTCCTCAAGGCCTATGAGCTCGACCCCGCAAACGAGACCACTGCGACCAACCTCGAATTGATGAAGAACAGCGTGAAGTACGCCCAGCGCTGACGGTTGCCGGCCGGCACGGATCGCGACCGGAGGCGGCTTGCTCAACCAGCCGCGGCTAGCGCATCGGCCCGAAAATCGTACCCGATTTTCGGAAAGCTCGATGCGCAGATTCAAAGCGTTACAGCGACCTTTGCGCGTCTGAAAAGACGCGCGGCGCTGTAACTGCGCATTTGATAATATCTGAAAGAAAAAGCGCATCGTCTGGGTTCACTCAGGCGATGCGCGTCATTGCGGGCTGAAGCGCGCTTACAGGGCTGCGCGTCTTGAACCGCGCAGCCCTGTATCACTTTGAACTGCCCCGTCCTCACGGACGCTTTTGCAGAATGCCGTAGATGATGTTGCGGTTTTCACCGAATTCCACGCGCGCATCGAACCTGTTGCGGTCGACGCTCGCATTGATGATCCTCCACATGTCGCTCTCCGAACGCAGCAGCAGTGCCCAGTTCATGAGAGTCTCCATGTAGCCGTCGTCGCTGATCTCGTCGGCGAAATTGGCGAACAGAAACACGCCGTTGGGCTTCAGCATTTCAAGGCACTTCTGCGTCAGCTTCACCGCCACCTTGTCGGCGAGATAGTCGTAGAGACCGGCAGCGTAGATGAAGTCGAACTGGCCGAGGTCGTATCCCCTGGTGAGCAGACCGCGAACCGACCCGTCGATCGCTTCGATGCAGGTTCCGTTGAAGTCGCGCGCGATGGAGCCGACGCTCAAGGGGTCCTGGTCGAGCGCCACCCAGCGTTTGATCCGCCCCTCTTTGAGGGCGACGGAGCGGTCAGCCTCCCGCAGATGACCGGCGGCGATCGTGAGGACTTCCGTTTCGCCGCCCCGCTCGCTCGCCACCGCATCGACATGCCGGGTCAGGAGATCGCGCCTTTCGCGAACGGCAACAGAGGACGGCGCATTGCTGGTGTACTTGTAAAGGGCGCGCCCAAGCGGCGAGGCCTTTTCGATCGCTTCCGAGGTGCTCGGATGACTATAGATGAAATCGATCAATTGCGCGTCGCCGGAATAGCCGCGCGGTTTCTCGAAGGACCAACGGGTGAAGGGATCCTCGTGAAAGAAATCCGCGAGCGGATGGTTCTGCACCAGCGGCACGAGCTCCTGCCAGACGCTCGGATCGAATTTGCCGCGCATGCCGTGAAGCGCGCCGATCAACTGGTGAAGGATGGCGGCCGGGTCCCGCCCCTGCTCGACCTGCTGGCGCGCGATCGACAGCACGAGCGCGAGCTCGGCCTTGCCGGTTTCGAGTTGCTTCTCGTGCTGGGCCGTTTTGGCGGGAGACAGTTCGGTTGTGATGGACTCAGGGGTGATCAGGCTTTCGCCGTCGAAAAGAATCTGAATTTGGGTCACGCGAAACTCATCCGTTAATAGATTGTTAACAATATGCTCAAGTTTGGAAGATGCGCCAGACAAGGATAAAGTTTTCGTAGAATATGGTTAACAAGCTCTCCCATTGATCCATTCTGCTACGCTGACGCAAGAGCTTCTGTTCTTCCCGAATTCAGCAAAACTTAATCGACCTGTACTATTGTGCCGAACAATGTTGCCCGACGTGCAGGGTTTTCCATGATCACGCCAGATTGAACTGTCTGATGCGGTATCAACTTCAGGAAGAAAAGACCCGGAAATGGACAGGCGACGTAACGCGATGGATCGGTGCATGAAGCACACGTTGACCGATATGATTGAAGTCGATCTCGATAATGACCCGCCGAGACCGGCCTCGAGCGAATTGCTGAGCCTCTATCACGAGGAAGGCGAAGGTGCGCGCAAACAGGCGACCAGACAGGGGTTCTGGACGGCCGTCGGCGTCTATCTCCTGTTTTCGGTGACGGATGTGCTGCTGGTGCCGGACGTCGCCGCTTTGACGATCGGGGCCCGTTTCACGATTTCGATCGTTGCGCTCATTATCCTCGAAACACAGTACCGCCTGAACGCCACCGCGAATTCGATCGATTGCACCGCCGCGGCCGCACTGGTCGTCGCCTATGCGGGTTGGCTCTATCCGGCGATGATGACGTCGGACACCGAAAGCATTTCCTACTATATGGTCTTCGGCGCCATCTTCATGATGAGTGTCAACCTGTTCTTCAGCTTCAGGTTTCGACTGTCCCTCTTCGCATCGATAACGATACTTCTGATCTTCTTTGCCGCGGTTCTGTCTTTCCCCCCCGCGGAGGTTTCCTATCGGCTCGCATTCGGCACCTTCAACGTCTCCTGCTTCATCTTCACCTCCTATGTGAACTGGAAGCTCAACCGGGAGCGCTACAAGGTCTTCCTCAATGCCGTCGAGGCGAGAATCCAGCACAAGGAGGCGTCGGAGCGCGGAAAGGCGCTGCTGCGGCTGTCGCACACCGATTCGCTGACCGGTCTCAACAACCGCCGCGCCGTGGACCAGACGCTGCGGGACTATTGGAGCGACTGGCAGAGGCGCGGAAAGAGCTTTGCAGCAATCCTCATCGATGTCGATTTCTTCAAGAAATATAACGACTACTACGGCCACCAGGAAGGGGACCGCTGCCTTGTCCTGGTCGCCAATGCCCTGAAGGGATCGATAGAGGCCTGCAACGGCTCCATCGGCCGCTACGGCGGCGAGGAGTTCATCGTGCTTGCGCATATGCAGACAGGCGAAGAGGCCGCCGAGCTCGCGGAAACCATTCGCCGCAACGTCGAAGGCCTGGCCCTGCCGCATCAGGAGCGGCGCGACGGCATGTCCGTCGTCACCGTCAGCGTCGGCGCCGCCTTCACCCGCAACCAGACGGGTTCGAAGCTCGAGAGGCTTATCCACGAGGCCGACCGCGCGCTCTATAGCGCCAAGGCAAGCGGCCGCAACTGCGCGCGCCTATTCGACCCCAGCGATCCCCTGACCAGCGACGAGAGCGAGAACATCGCGGCACTGCTGAAGATCGCGATCGATCAGGATCTCGTCTCGATGGTCTACCAACCGATCTGCAACGTCGCGTCCGGCAGAATCGACGCCGTCGAGGCGCTGATGCGGCTCAAGATGCTCGACGGTACCGCCGTCCCACCCAGCCTTTTCATCCCGATCGCCGAACGCACCGGCGTCATCCTGGAACTCGGACGCTGGGCGATAAGGACCGTTTGCCGCGAAATCCTCGCGGTCGATCGCGTTCCGGTCGTCAGCGTCAATGTCTCTCCGATCCAGTTGAAATCGCCCGGCTTCGCCGCTTCCGTCGCGGCAATTCTAGGTGAAACCGGAGTCGCCGGAGCCCGGCTGGCGCTCGAAATCACCGAGGGGCTGGAGATGGAAATGCATTCGGACGTCCTGCGCTGCATCAGCGACCTGAAGACCCTGGGCGTCCGCATCTGGCTCGACGATTTCGGCACCGGCTTCGCCGGCCTGTCATGGCTGCGGCTGATCGATTTCGACACGGTGAAGATCGACCGTTCGTTCCTTCACGATTGCGACACCTCGAGGGGCAAGGCGATGCTGAGGGATATTATCGGTCTCGTGCGAAACCGCGGCCACAAGATCCTCGTCGAAGGCGTGGAAACCGAGGACCAGATGGGGCTCATGCGGCAGTTCCGCATAGACCAGGTCCAGGGCTTCCATGTGGGCCGCCCGAAGCTGGCGGAGAATCTCCGGCTGAAGGCCGCCGCAGGCGCCCAACTGACGCGGGCATGAGCTTGCCGCAGCACTGCGTTTATGACGGCGGCATATTTAGGCGTAGCGGGAACGTCGACGATTTTTCCTGCGCCGCCATCCTCGGGCTTGACCCGAGGATCCAATCGCAAGCACCGTCCCCGCATGGTCCTGTCCGGACTGCATATGCTGTCCTTCCAACGTTAGGGGAGGTTTGTGCGTGGATCCTCGGGTCAAGCCCGAGGATGACGGAAGAGGGATGACGGGGCTTGCAATCCGCAGTCATCCTCGGGCTTGACCCGAGGATCCACGCACAAGCCCTACCAAAGCTCGAAATAGAGGTCCCGCCAGCCCGGATTCATCTTCTCGATGAGTTCGATCTTCCATTGCCGGTACCATCGTTTGAGCGATTTCTCGCGCTGGATGGCAGTGCCGATCTGCAGATGTTCCTCATACCAGACGAGCCGGTCGCATCCGTATTTCGACGCGAAGCCGGGCGTCATGCCCTCCCGATGCTCAAAGATGCGGCGCTCGAGATTGGAGGTGACGCCAATATAGAGCGTTCCTCTCTTCTGATTCGTGACGATGTAAACATATCCGGCCATGCGGGGGGATGATGCTTGTGCATGGATCCTCGGGTCAAGCCCGAGGATGACGGCGGAGGAGGTGTCATCGACAATCCCGCGACGCGCTGAGGATGCCGCACCCGTTCCTCGTCGGCTGCGGCGCGGTCATACATCCTTCGGGGACAGCCTTCGGCGCCTCAGGAGCCACGGTACGCTTTGCGTCTTAACCTCTCCTCCCCCGTCATCCTCGGGCTTGACCCGAGGATCCACGTACATCGCGCTCTACCGCACCTTGCGAAGAATGAGCTTGCCCTCGGGCGAGATCGAGCGCTCGTAGCGCGGCAGGTCGGCGATCGACGTGCCGCCGCTTTCAGCAGCCGAAGTATCTTCCGCCACATCCGGGCCACCGGCCGGAGCCCCGAGCGAAGGCGCGAGGCGTTGCGTGACGCCCTTGCCCGGCGCGCTCAGGATGACGGAGCCGCCGGAGGCCGGCGCCGCGAAGCGTACGCCGCCGTCGAATTTCCCGATTTCCTTCCGCAGCCCTTCCAATTGCTGACGGACGATCGCAAGTTCGTCGGCCTTGGCGCCTTGCACGACATGCCGCCCCTGCTTCTCGATCTGCAGTTTCAGCCCGTCGATCGAACGCTTGACCGCAGCGATGGCCTCCCGGCTTTCGCGCACATCCGCGGCATTCTTCGCGGTATAGAGCAGCATGCCGGCATTCAGCGGCAGGAACACCACCGCCAGCGCGATAAAGGGCGCGAAGCGCGACCGGGCGGGCTCCTCGGCAACCCCTTCGCGCCGTACGCCATCGAGTTCCACGTCGACATTCGCCAAGCTGACCATGCCTCTCACTCCGCCGCCAATCGCATGTCGCCCAAAAGTGCGCAGCGGTTTTGGGGCAACGACATGCACAAAAAAACAATCGCAGGCCGAAGCCCTCGAACATATCCCCGGGGGGCCATGCAGGGCGAAGAGGCATCATCCACGCTCAATCCGTCGTGAAGACCCCTTCCCAGGCCCGTTCCAGCAAGTCCAGCGACGCTACCTTCCGCACCCCGTTGAATTCGCAATAGGACCCGATGAAATCCAAGAGATACTTCGGATGGTAGCAGGACGCCAGCGATTCGTCACCGTAACGACGATCATAGAACAATTCCAGGTCGCGCGCCGAGAGCTCCACATCGACGCTCAGCGCATAGGCCTCGAATATCTGGAAATAGTCCGCACGGGAAGGCGTGTTGACGAAGATCTTGTATTTCAGCCGCCGCAGGCCCGCCTCGTCGGAGAGATCCCGCGGCGCGATATTCGTCGAGAACACCACGAGCTCGTCGAACGGCACCTTGAACTTCTTGCCCGTGTGCAGCGTCAGGAAGTCGTAGCCGCGTTCGAGCGGCACGATCCAGCGGTTGATCAGCGCCTGCGGCATCACCTGCTGGCGCCCGAAATCGTCGATGATGAAGATGCCGCCGGAAGCCTTGAGGTGGATCGGCGCCTCGTAGACGTTCGAGCCCTCGCCCAGGGTCAGGTCGAGAAGATCGAGCGTCAGTTCGCCACCGGTCTTGATCACCGGCCGTTTGCACTCGACCCAACGCCGGTCGGCCTTTGGGTAGATTGCCGCGCCAGCCGGTTGGTGCACCGCCTCGTCATAAAAACTGATGACGTAGCCGCCGACCTCGATGGCATAGGGCACGAAGATGGTCTGCCGGAAGAGGCGCGCCGACCTCTCGGCGATGCTCGTCTTGCCGTTGCCGGGTGGACCGTAAAGCAGGATCGATTGACCGGAGTTCATCGCCGGCCCGAGCTTTGCGATCAGCGACGGCGAAAGCACGAGCCCTTCAAGGGCGTCGGTCAGGACCTCCGGCGTCACCCGCTCGTGATGGATCGTCTGCAGCCCGAGCTGGCGGCAGAAGGCGTCGAGCGAGACCGGCGCCGGTCCCACATAGCTCGACTGCCGCAGGGCGGCTTGCGCGTATTCGACGCCCTTCGATGAGAGCGCATAGCGGATATCGGATCTGACGTCCTCTCCTGCCAGCCCGCGCGCCTCGAAATAGGCAAGCTTGGTGAGCTCCTTGATCAGGAGATTGACGACCGCCTTGGAGAGCTTCATGCGCTCCGCCAGATGCGACGGCGTCACCGTGTCCTGTTCGGTCGCGCATTTCGCCGCAAGCCGCAGCAGGAACGACGTTTCGAGCCCGGTTTCCTCGATGCTCATCGGCGCCAGCGGCATCCGGGGATCGAGCGTGGCGGCGAAATCTTCACGAACTTCGTCGAGCGAATGCATGGGGATCTCCTTCCTCTCAGCCACCGGGCGTCAGGCCGACGATCAAGCTGATGACGCGGATGACGATGGGGACGAGCACGATGACGAGGCTGACCGGGAACAGGAAGGCGCCGAGCGGCAGCAGCATCTTGATCGGCAGAGCATTGGCCTTTTCCTCCGCCCGCACGATGCGGAGATCGCGCATCTCCTTGCTGTAGACGCGGAGCGTCTGGGTGACACTCGTGCCGAGTTCCTCCGACTGGCGGAAGAGCACCGCAAGCGCGCGCGCCTCGTCAATCCGGAGCCGCACCGCAAGATTGGCGAGCGCCTCGCGCAGCCTTCGTCCGCCGCGCACCTCGAGCATCATGATCGAAAGATGCAGGCCGAAATCTTGCTTCTTGCTGACGAATTCGCGTGCGACGCGGTTTGCCGCCGCCTCGAGGCTCATGCCCGCATCGAGGCAGACGATCAGCATGTCCATGAAATCGGGAAAGAGGCGGCGATATTCGCGCTCCTTCGCGTCGCCGCGCCGGTCAATGTAAATATTCACCAGGATGAAGGTGGCGCCGGCGGCGAACATCGCGACCAGGAGCGTCATCAGCCGGGAAGTTTCCGGCGCGAACCGGTTCAGGGCCCAGGCGGTTGCGACCAGCGCGCCCATGCAGACGATTGCGCGGATCGTCTGGAATGTCGTGACCGCGTTGGCGCTGAAATAGCCGGCACGGATCAGCCGATTCTGCGTCGAATTGGCATTGGTGTCGCGCCGCGTGATCTCGAAATAGCGGCGGATCAGCCGGTTCTCCGCCTCGCCGAGTTCGTCGATGGCGGCTTCGCCGAGGTGAAACTCATCACCCCGCGCCTTGGCACGCGCCTCGGAGAGGCGGACGCCGACCTCGCGCCGGCGGAAGACGACCTCGGAGGCGGCGGCGGAAAAGATCAGAACCGAGAAAAAGACGACGAGGTAAATGCCGTACTCGTTCCACATGGCGGCACCTCAATATTCAAAGTTGACCATTTTGTAGAGAATGACGTTGCCGATCGCCATCACGACCAGGAGGCCGGTAACGATGATCGAGCCGTAGCCGCTATTCCAGACAGGATCGAAATAGCCTGGCGACAGCGTGCTGATCATGCCGTAGAGCAGGAAGGGATAGACCGACATGAAGATCGCGGTGATGCGCCCCTCCGCCGAGATCGACTTGACCTTCGCCTTCAACATGAAGCGATCGCGCAGGGTCTTGGAAAGGTTTTGCAGGATCTCGACCAGATTGCCACCGGTGCCTGCCTGGACGCTGAGCGAGATCGCCAGCAGGTTGAGATCCTCGACCCCTACCCGACCATTGAGGTTCATCAGCGCATCGTCGAGCGTCACGCCATAGGTCAGCTCGTCCGAAAGGAGGCCGAACTCGCTGCCGATCGGATCCGGCATTTCGCGCGCGACCAGCGAGATCGCGGCGGGCAGCGGATGCCCGGCCGCAAGGCTGCGGGTCGCGACATCGAGCGCCTCGGGCAGTTTTTCGGCGAATTTACGCATGCGCGTCGCCCGGGCCCGCCAGACGACCACCACCGGGATCAGCAGGCAGACGGCAAGAAAGATCGGGGTTCGGACGAGATTGGTCGGCACGAAGTATTGCACGAGGAGCCAGACGGCGAGCGCGCCGGCGACGCCATAAAGCGTGAAGCGTTTGCCGTCGAACTTGATACCGGACTGCACGAAGTATTGGCGCAGCCGCTGCATCAGCGGCAGCGAACGCCATTCGGCGCCGCGTTCCTTCAGCATATCGCGGTAGATCTGGCGATGGTTTTCATTGCCGGCGAGCAGGCTCAGGCGGTGGTTCACCGCCCTTGTGCGTTCGGAGGTTCGGAAGTAGCCGCGCAGCAGCGCTTCGGCGGAAATCAGTACCGCGACGAAGACGGCGCCGTAAAGGAGCAGGAGCGTCATTTCTTGCCTCCCGTCTGCAACGGCTTGCCGGGCTCGAAGATCGACTGCGGCACGATGATGCCGACTTCGGCGAAATCCTCGACGAAGCGCGGTCGGAGGCCAGAGGCGCGGAATTCGCCGAGGATGCGGCCGTTCTCGTCGGTGCCGGTCTTCTTGAAGCGCATGATCTCCTGCATTTGTACGACCTCGCCCTCCATGCCGGTGATCTCGGAGACGGAGACGAGCTTGCGGCTGCCGTCGCTCAAACGCTGCACCTGCACGATCAGCGTGATCGCGGAGGCGATCTGCGAACGGACGCTTTGCGGGGTCATCGGCATGCCGGCCATGCCGACCATCTGCTCGAGGCGGCTTACCGCATCGCGCGGGGTGTTGGCATGGATCGTCGTCATCGAGCCTTCATGGCCGGTGTTCATCGCCTGCAGCATGTCGAAGGCCTCTTCGCCGCGCACTTCGCCGACGATGATCCGGTCCGGCCGCATGCGCAGCGCGTTTTTCAGAAGCTCGCGCTGGCGGATCTCGTTGCGCCCGTCGAGCGTCGGCGGCCGGGTTTCCATGCGGCCCACATGCGGCTGCTGCAATTGCAGTTCCGCCGCGTCCTCGATGGTGATCAGCCGCTCCTTCGGCGAGATCTGCGAGGAGAGCGCATTGAGCAGCGTCGTCTTGCCCGAACCGGTACCGCCGGAAATGACCATCGACACCCGGCCCTTGACCGCGGCGCTCAAAAGAATGCGCATCTCCTCCGCCATGGCGCCGAATTCGACCAGCCGCTCCATGGTCAGCGGCTTGCGGGTGAACTTGCGGATCGAGACCAGCGGGCCGTCAATCGAGATCGGCCGGATCGCGACGTTGACGCGCGAGCCGTCCTTGAGGCGGGCATCGACCATCGGCGTCGACTCGTCGACGCGGCGGCCGACCGCCGAGACGATCTTGTTGATCACCCGGAGCAGGTGGTCCTCGTCCTTGAAGCGCACGGCCGTGCTTTCGAGCACGCCCTTCCGCTCCACATAAACGTTCTTGTGGCCGTTAATGAGAATGTCGGCGACGCTCTCGTCCGCGAGCAACGGCTCGATCGGCCCGAGGCCCAGCATCTCGTCGGTGATGTCGCGAACAAGGTCGTTGATTTCCTTGGCGTTCAGGGCTGAGTTGTTGCGGCGGATATAGTCCTTGACCAGCGGCCGGATTTCCGCGGCGATCTCTTCGGTATCGAGCGAGTCGAGAATGCCGAGATTGATATGGTCGAGCAGGTGCCGATGGAGGTTCACCCTTTCGGAGACCATGTCCAGGCCAAGCGGTGACTGCTCTTCACCTGCCGTGTCAGTGACTGCCGGCACCGGCGCGGCCGCGAGCGCGGCCGTCCCGCTTGAAGGAAATTCCACGACCGGGCTGCCCTCTGCCCTCTCCTGCGGCGGCTGCTTGTAAAAGCGTCCTATGAACCCATTCGCCATCAGCCTTACTCCTTACACACTAGCTTGCTCCGTGGGTGCCGCCCCTCTGGCACCACCACCTCAACCCAAACTGCACACACCTACTTCACCACCACGGTCGCCCCGAGCTTCACCCGGTTGTAGAGATCGATGACGTCGGCGTTGCTCATCCGGAAGCAGCCGGAGGAGGCGAATTCGCCGACGGTCGATTGTTCGTTAGTTCCGTGGATGCGGTAGAGCGTGTCCGCCCCGCCGCGGTAGAGATAGAGCCCCCGCGCGCCCATGGGATTGAACGGGCCTGCCGGTACGAGCTCCGGCAGCTCCGGCGAGCGCGCCTTCATCTCCGCCGGCGGGCGCCAGTCGGGCCATTCCGCCTTGCGGCCGATCCTGACGACGCCCGTCCAGCGGAAACCGTCGCGGCCGACGCCGATGCGGTAGCGGAGCGCACTGTTGCCGGAGAGGACGAGGTCGAGCGTCCGCTCATCGCTCTTGATCACGATCGTGCCGGCCGGGTGGGCCTGGGCGGCGCTCACCATGGTCGCCGTCGTCTGACCGAGATTGCGCGGCACCCGCGCGCTTGCCGCTTCCGCGATCGCAGGGAAGGCAAGCGGGACCAGCACCAGCAAGGCGCCTGCCAATCGGCGCCACGCCTTTCCCGCCTGCCGCTTGCCCATGTCCTGTCCGCCTGCCTTCATTTCACCAATGCTCCGAGCTTTCCGACGGCGCTGCAGAAGCGCGAGCGTTGATTGACCTCGACCGGCAGTACGCCGCGGTCGAGCGCCTCTCGCAACGTCTCCCAGTCATAGTCGACGATATGGGCGTGAATGTCCTTGAACACCTGGTCGATCTGCTTGCGGCTGACGCCGAGGCTGAAGAGCCGGCTGCGATATTTGTTGACGACGAGAAAGATCGAGGCCGGGCTGCCGCGCAGCCGCGTCAGATGCAGGAAGAGGTCGCGCGCCTGGTGCAGCGCGGGGATGGTCATCTCCGTGACGATCGTGACGCTGTTTACCGATCGCAGCACGTCGTCCTTCCATGGCGTACTGTAATAGGGCATGTCGATCACGGTCTCGTCGCTTTCGAAGGCCGCGACGTCGAGCATGCGCAGCACCAGTTCCGCGCCCTTGGGCGACCAGAGAACGGAGGGCTGCTTGAAGGAGAGAAGCGAGAAGCCGCTCGAATGGCGCTTGCGCACGAGGTCGATGAATTCGAGGTCGACGCGCGTGGGATTAGCGATGACCGGCATCAAGTCGTAGTCGTTGACGAGGTTCAGATAATAGCCGAGCGATCCGGAGGAAAAATCCATGTCGAAGAGATCGACCCGAGGGGTGCCGGCTTTCGTCGGCTGCGCCAGCACATGGGCAAGCGAGGAGGCGATAACGCTCGCCCCTGCCCCCCCGACAGCCGAGACGACCGCATGCACGCGGCTGCCGGTCGCGCCCGCCGTCGGCACATGGGTCGAGATCATGTCGATCAGTGCCCGGCGCTCGAGCGGCTTCTTCAGCCAGTCACTGCCATTGAGACGGATGAGCAGCCGCATCCGCTCGTCCGTCAGTTCCTCGGAGACGACGACGAGCGGGATGTTGCGGTGATTGGCGCGGAAGGCGAAGAGCTCCGGTTGCTGCAGCACCTCGCCATTGTCGACATCGAGCACGATCATGTGGAACTCGGTCGGCGCGAGCCGGCCCTTTTCGCCGAGCGCCTTCAGCGCCATGTGGCGGACGTCGTAGCGGGACAGGGACCCGAAGGTGTCGAGCATGAAGCTCGCGGCCGCGGCATCGTCGGAAAGAACGAGGATCTTGGTGGTCCCTACGAAGTTCATATGGGCTGTCATCTCGCTTCCCCACGCATTATCAAAGGTTTAGCAGGTTGAGCACGTTCTCAGGTCTTCGGTCGTGATCGTCACCGGATGGGCGGGCACGGTAATTTCGTCTAGCCCCAGCAGGCCGCCGAGGAGCGGCAGGTCGAAGGTGATGTCGCGAACCTCCAGCCGCATGGTCAGCACCGGCCCCTCGGGACGACCCCAGTAGCCGAGGCCCGAACGCTGATAGGTGACGACTAGGTTCGCCGGCTGTATGCGCCAGTTGATGTCGCAGATGCCGGGCCGCGGATCACCAGCCGTGCCGCAGGCGCCGTCGCTTCCACGCACGATCCGGCTCAGTCCGGCGGCGTCACAGGCGGTATAACCGGGGCCGCAACTCACGGAGATCGTCGCGTCGTTGGGCGTGGCGTTGCCGTTGTTCAAAGGGTTCGCCGCGCCAATTGGAAACGCCGCATCAAAAGCCGCTTGGCTCACCAGCGGATCGGAAACGGCTGCCAATCGCGCGCCATATTGCAGCGCCTTTACCGTTTGGTTCCATTGCGACATCGCGTAGCCGAATTCGATGAAGGCGGCAAAGACCAGGAGCACGATGGGGAACGTGATCAACGCCTCGGAAAGGGCGACGCCGCTCTCGTCTTGGCGGAAGGGCATCATGAATCGGAAAGGCCGCGATGTCCCGGTCCCGGCACGACGACGCCTCGCAGCAAGACGCGCCACAATCCGCAACGCACCGCCCTCATCCCTGTGCTTGTCACAGGGATCCAGCCACGGTGCGTCTGCACCGTGAATGACCCCCTTCGGATCGACGCCGAACGGGACGCGTGCCAGTCGCCGGTATTGATTCTCTCGCGCCTCCGACGCGGCGCTGCCGGATTCCTGTGACGAGCACAGGAATGAGGGAAGTGAGGATGCGCAGGCAGCGCTCTGCTCCATCAGATCGCGCAACGGCTGTGCATGTATCCGTTTGCCTACCATCCCATATACCTCTCTTCATGCGAGACGCTGATGGTGATGGCGCCGATGCCGAGCCAGCCGAAGAGCGGCGAGGCTTCGTAAAGATGCGCGGTTGCGAGCGTGATCGTGCCGTCGGCGCTAACCGGCGTGACGGTGATATCGCCGAGACTGGGCCCCCATCCAGGGACGCGCAGCGCCGCACCCGTCGCCGGCGTTTGCGTTCCATAATAGGCAATGGTTTTCGCAGTCGCCTCGGAACAGGTCGCGGTGTAGGTCGGCGATGTCGGCCGGCAGCGCGAAATATAGCGGCCGGCGTCGCGCAGGCCTGCATCGATTTGCATCCGCTCCCACATAAGATTGCCGAACTCCAGTATGCCGACCGCAAAGAGCGTGACGAAGGGGACCGCCACCAGCGCCTCGGTAAGCACGGCGCCTTCCTCGCCCCGCCAGAAGGCGTACGTTGACCGACACTGACGGAAATATCTGAGCGCTTTCATCGGACCAACTCCGCTTCCTCACGCAGGAATTCGTCGAGCGTGCCGCGCCCGCCCGCGCCGGTGATGTCGATCATTTCCAGCGACAGGTAGCGGGTGCTGCCCGCCGTAAGCGCCGGCTTGGTCGTGAACATGCGAGCAAAGGCTATCGCTCTCGTATCGGTGCTATGCCCGGTGAGGCGGCCGGCATTGTACTCATGCTTGCAGTTGACGACGGCGGCGAAGATTTCCCGGCGATCGCCATAGTCGCCGCTTGTGTAGTTCGAGAGGTCCGGCCCGCTGTAGCACTGCCCGCCAATCAGGGGGGTGCCCTTTTCGCCGTTTGCCGACGTATCGCTCAGCAGCGCTGCGTTGTCGAGTTCGTAGCGATAGACGTCATAGGCCGAGGGCTGCGACGGCGACCCCGTAGGCGACGGATAGCTGGAATGGTTGCTCAGGATATCGCTGGTCGAGGGAATCGGGTTCCCGGGATGCGCGACGTTCCAGTAGCTGTTGTATTGCCAATTGTTACCTGTGCTGATCTTGCCGCCCGCGAGCGAGGTCATGGATGCGCCATAGCCGAGCGGCACGGCCTGGGTGACGTCGCCGACCGCGCTGCCGGTCATGACCGGGTTGTAGTCGCCACAGATTTTGCTGGCGCCGCCCGTCTGCGTCTGCGCCGACCGTACGTTGCGGGCTGGCCGATAGCGACCGTCGTTGCGCGCGTTTCCGAAGGAGCCGCCATACAAACCAAAGCGCGTGTTCAGGCCGGCCTCCACGGGACCGGTATTGGCGCCAGTCTTCGTCTCCAAAGCATCCTGCTTGTAACAGACGCCCGGCGAGCCCGTCGCCAACGCCTCGGCAAGGACATTGGCTCCATTCCCGTAAGTGGATAGAAAGCCGAAATTACCAGGTCCGGGCGAACTGGAGGAGGAATTATGCAACTCGAACTGCACGCCATAGAGGTCGCCGGCGGCAAAATTCGTGTGTAGTTGCTCGGCCGCCTCTTCGTTGTTGCTGCCCGAGGCGTTCTCATACGGATTGCAGATATAGATCGGCGTCACGTTGCAGGCTGCAGCCCGATAGACCGCCACGGCCTCGGCGGCGACGTTGATCGTGTCGCGGTTGAAGCCGACTGGAACGGGGAAGATCGTCGTCATCGCCTGCGGCTTGGCAACCACCCACGCATAGGATGCCTCGTTTGGATCGGTCGTCACCATCGATGAGGAAATCGGGCTGTCGTCACTAGCCGGAATTTGCTTGAGATAGGTGACAGTCACAGTGCTGCCGGCGTCGTTTCCCGCATCATAGGTCACCGTGATATGGGAGCCGAGCGACATGCCGGTGCCGCCGCCACCGAAGGCGGCGTTGTTGGCGAGCGTCTCAATTGCCGCATCGGCCCGGTCGATCGCATCGTCACGGCCGTCGAGCTCGCGGGCGCCGGCGAGCGCCATGGCGTCGACGGCATTCTGCAGGTCGGTGTGGAGATTGCCCGTGCGGCCGACATCGATGACCATCAGCGAAAAGCCGAGCAGAAGCGGCATGGAAATCAGCGTCAAGGCGATGACGTAGCCACGGTTGTCGTCCAGGAAGCGTCTGATTGCCTTACTCAACATGGCATGCTCCTCGGATCGCGGCGGAACGTCCGCCGCGGCTTAGCTGTCGCCAGAAGCGAAGCGCTCCGGACGACCACGTGCTTGAACCAGGGGCGGAAACTTTAAAAATATCAGCGGTTGTCCGCCCGCATTCCGCTTCTGAAAGTATAAAATCTTCTTTCGGATCACCCGATTTCGACCGCTTCGGCCGAGGATCGAGGGAAGCCTAGTATTTCACTTCACTTATCAAGCGGCCCTATTGCCGCTGTTCATGCTTCGGCCGTCCTTTACCGGGTGGCGGAATTCGTTCCATTCGGCGGCGTCGCCATCGGCAGGATCACTGCCGACGGCGGCGGCGCGCTCGTCTGTCCGCCGCCCTGATAGGTGCGCATCGCCCGATTGATGACCTTGCCGTCGCTCGGGATATTCGTGTTCTGCGCCACCCGCGGGAAAGGCTCCTGGATGTGGATGCCCTTGTTCGCCTCCACCGCATTGCCGAGGCCGAAGGTAATCGAGTCGCGATGGTTCAGATAGTCGGCGCAGCCCGAAAGCAGACTGGTTGCCGCCAGAACCAGGAGAAGGCGCTTATTTCTTTGCAACGGCAACTTGGCCTCCCACATCAAGATCGAGACGGTGGCCATAGGGGCCCTTCACGCCTTCGCCAAGGCGAAAGCGGCGCAGCATGTCCTTATCCACTTCCAGAATGCCGAGCGCGAAGAGCTCCGCATCGTTCGACGAACGCGTCTGATCGAGCGGACTGTAAAGATCCTCGCCCGGACGCGACGGCCGCACGATATGGGGGGTCACGACGATGACGAGGTCCGACTCCCGCTTCAGGAAGCTTGTGGAGCGGAACAGCGCGCCGATGACGGGAACCTGCCCCAGCCACGGCAATTGCTGGACATCCTTGGAATTGACCGACTGCAGCAGACCCGCCATGGCAAAGCTCTGGCCGTCGCGGAGCGCCACCGTGGTGTTGGCCGCCCGTGAGATGAAGCCCGGATTTCCGTTGACGCTGATGGACGTATCGAGTTCAGAAACCTCCGGCTGGACTTTCAAGCTGATGAGGCCATCGTCAAGCACCACCGGGGTGAAGCTGAGCCGTACGCCGAAGGGTCGGTAGTCCGTCTCGGTCGCAACCGTCGCACCATTCGCCACCGTCGACAGAATCGGCACTTCGCCGCCGGCATGGAAGCTCGCGGTTTCGCCGCTGAGCGCAATCAGGTTCGGCTGCGCCAGGCGACGCACCAGGCCTTTTTGCTCCAGCGCATTGATGACGATATCGATCTGGCCGCCGGAAATCTCCAGCACCTTGGCGATCAATTGCCCGAA
The DNA here is from genome assembly GCF_008932245.1 of Sinorhizobium alkalisoli. NCBI lineage: Bacteria > Pseudomonadati > Pseudomonadota > Alphaproteobacteria > Hyphomicrobiales > Rhizobiaceae > Sinorhizobium > Sinorhizobium alkalisoli. The sequence continues at coordinate 2,937,423 of NZ_CP034909.1, forward strand.
GGGCTGCATGCCCGTTGCGGCACCGGCGGCGTCGCCGAGCGTGCGGACGAGCGAGCCGTCGTCCACCGCGATCCCTTGACTATGGGTCGCCTTGCCGATGCCGTTGCGGCCCTGCCCGGACCAGCCGATGCCGAGATCGCGGCCGGTTTGGCGCGAGGCCTCGATGATTCGTACCTCCAGCATGACCTGCTGCGATTCGGCGACACGGAGCTGGTTCATGACCGGCTGCTCGGAATAGGATTGAGCGATCTCGACGACGCGCTGCAGCTCTACCGCATCGCGCACCGTACCCGCCAACCGAATGCGGTTGTTGGAGTTGAAGACCTGGACTCTGGACGAGGGCGCCGCGGCCCGGACCGCCGACGCCACTTCGCTGAAATCGCTGGCGATGCGGACGTCGATGACGCCGATCAGTTCCTTGTTGTCGTCATAGATGGAGATATTGGTGGCGCCGAGGGCCTTGCCGCGGATGAAGAGCGATTGGTCCGAAAGCGGCACGACGTCGATCAGTTCCGCGCTGCCGATCACCAGGTCGCCAAAGGCCTTGCTCGTGCGGATGGTGACCGTGTCGTTCGGCGGCAAGGTCACCTGCTCGACCGAGCCCGTGAGGTTGATATACTCTTCCTGGGCATCGGCGGGGCCGACGAAGCCGGTTCCCCAGCACCCGAAGGCGATCGCTGCCGCGGCTGTCGCCGCGAGGGCTCTGGCATGCGCCGCCCCCCTGTTCAGTCCCCTCAACATATCCCCGCTTCTGCCTCCGCTCCTCGTTCGGCCGCTAAAGCCCCCGCGGCGAGCCACATCTTCATCTCACTGGATCAAACCGACTCGCACCTCTTCACGCTTCGTCGTGTTCCACACGCCGACCGTCGCCCATTTCGGCTGAATCGGCAAGCCCGGTTCTACTGCACGCTCCACAATTTGTAACTGTTTTTCTTTAACAGGTTGTTTCATTTTGCCTTCGACGGAGTCGATCCGGCTGCCGAGTTCGTCGCTGACCTTCTGCACCAGCTTCTCGATTGTATCGAATTGCCCGTCATTGCTGTTCATGGCAAGCTCGTCCGAAGTTGGACCACCGCCCAAATCGGCCATGGTGAGTCGCCGCGTTTCCTCCACGGAAGCCGAGGCGACATTGCGCAGGGCCAGCGACAGCGTCCCGATGTTGGCACCAAGCGTCAGCCTTTGCGCCTCCTCAGTCGTCACCGCAAAGGTGACCGTCTTGACGACGGAGGGTTCATCCTCGCGCTCGTCCGCCGTCTGGTCCACCGCCAGCACCTTTACGCCTTGCAGCAGCACATCGACGAAGGTCTCGTCGCTGTTCCTCTCCTGGTTGCGCACCACACGTGTCAACAGCACGTCCACCCGATCCGAAGGCCGCACGAAGCCGGCAACACCGAGCACATCATTGACGCGAATGGAAATGGCCTTCATGCCGGGATCGAGCGCCGAAGAAAGCGTCGCCCGCTCGCCGGCGCCTGTGATCTTGGAGGTTAGCACCGGCTCGCCGGGGTCGATCGCCTCCATGGCGTAGCGCGGTTTTGTTTCGTCGTCGATGACCGCCTCGATCGTCTGGAACGACCCCTCAGGCCGCGTATCGGACGGCCAGGAAATGGTTTTGAGATTTTCAGAACGCACCCTGTCGCCGAAGCGCATGGGCTTGGCGGCGACGACCAACGTCCTTTCCTCGGATTTCGGACCATTTGCGGCCGCAAGTCGCGCTTGCTGGTCCGCAAGATAGGTGCGCGTTCCGAAAACCGCCGCGCCAGCAAGTAAAATCGCGATTGATAAGCTAATGATTGTCGAGGAGCGCATCGATAATACTCCGCGCGTAGTTAACAATATTTACACGAAAATTCCTAAAGAATATGAGAGGGGTTAGCTAACCCCTCTCAAGGGATTGGCCAGTTCGGTTACGGAGCCACCGTAGTCGTCCACCACGTTCCCCATTGACCCCAAACAGTGGCCATGTTGGTGCCCGCGTTGGTTACTGCAAGAACCACACCGCCGATTAGCAGGCCGAGCAAGACAAGGTATTCAGTCAGCGCGACGCCATCTTCTTCCCGCGCGAAAGCGCGTACCGTAGACATTACAGCTTTCATCGAGAAACCCTTTCAAAATATATATCGCGTGACCGCAATTTCCCCCGGCCCGCGCCATCGTCGAGACCACCTCGTCGATGGGTACGATTAATAAACCGTTAACTACTACTTCGTCAACCACTAAGATGTAGCCATTTACGGCGTCTCTATCTTATGGTTAAAATGGAGACAGAGTATAATCCATTTTGAAGCGTAATTAGTAGTACGATTATTACAGGATGATTAGCATCTTTAGGCCTTTATAACCCGAACGGGTTAGAAGTTACCGAAAAACGATTTGCAGATAATCTATTTCGACCAATCGAGGGGCTTTGAATAACATGATTGCAGGCATCAACTTTATAACCATCGCCGCCGTCTTCCTTCTCCTCTATGCAGCCTGGAGTGATTTCCGCTTCTGGAAAATCCCGAACGGTGTCGTGCTGGCGTTGATCGTCTTCTACGCGCTCGGTGCCACGCTGCGGCTCCTGGCGGCGAAACAGGCCGGCGGGGCGACGGGACTGCTGATGGAGCAGGATCTCGGCGCCACGCTCTTTTCCTTTGCCGGCATCGGCGGCGACCTCGCCGCCGGCCTCCTGCTCTTTGCGCTCGGCTTCACGCTCTGGTGCTTCCGCCTCTTCGGCGCCGGCGACGCCAAGCTCTTCCTGCCGATCGGCCTCTTCGTCGGCTGGCACGGCATGCTGCCCTTCTCGATCTTCCTGCTGATCGGCGGCGTGCTCACCATGCTGGCCCTGCGCCTGCCGATGCCGCTGCAATTCGCCCACTATGCGGTGGCGATGCGCCTCCAGGAGATCCGCACCACGCGCAAGATCCCCTACGGCGTCATCATGGTCGCCGCCGCGCTCGCGGTGATGGCGTTGCGGCCGGCGTGAGGGTCTTTACGGGCGCAACAAACAATCGGGGGTCGCATGTCAGATCTAATCGACTTCAAAGCGATTCTGATCATCGCCATGATTTTCATTCCGCTCGAGCGGCTTCTCCCGCTACATGCTGATCAGAAGGTGCTGCGTAAACACTGGTTGAATGATTTGATTTATTTGTTCCTCAACGGCGTCCTGGTCAAGCTCGGTTTCGTTGTACTGGTCGGCATTCTGCTGTTGGGCGTGCGTGCCATTGTCCCCGAGAGCCTGACCGCCCTCGTGGAGTCCCAGCCGATATGGCTACAGGCGGTCGAGGTCATCCTCATCGCGGACACCGGTTTTTACCTGGCACACCGCGCCTTCCACGCCGTGCCATTCCTCTGGAAGTTTCACGCTATCCATCACAGCATCGAGGAGATGGATTGGCTGGCTGCCCATCGTGTGCACCCGGTAGACCAAATCGCGACCATGACAGCCTCGCTCCTCCCGGTCTATGCGCTTGGCTTCTCCGGCGAAGCGGTCGCCATCTACGCCCTTGTCTATCAGGGGCAGTCGCTTTTGATCCATTCGAACACACGAGTTCGGTTCGGTCCACTAAAGTGGGTCCTTGCTTCGCCACAATTCCATCACTGGCATCATGCCAACGAGCGGCAAGCCTACGACAAAAACTTCGCAGGGCAGTTGCCCTTCATCGATGCACTGGCAGGCACTCTGTATATGCCTGAACGGATGCCGAACGCATACGGCACCGACGAGCCGGTGCCGCCGCTCTACCATCAGCAATTCGCCTATCCGCTCAAAGGGCTTGCCGGCCGCGTACCGACGGGCGAGCTGTCACCAAAATCAGGAGACTCGCACTCATGATCAGCAGGCTCGAAGATATTACCGGCAAGGTTTTCCTCGTACTTGTCTTCTTTTTCCTAGCGTTGCAGCAGATCGTCTCAATCGTTACGATCATTCGGCTGCGCGGGAACCTGGAATTATGGCCGCTCGATCTCTCTTCGCGGTTGCTGGGCTTGATTTTCTTGTGTCTGGTCGTCGGCCTGACTGTGCTCCGCCTGCCGCCACGACAGAGCGCGGAGGGGGTGGAACCCCGACTTACCGCGCTCGCGGGGACGTTCGGGCTGATGGTGCTCGTCGTGCTGCCGCGGGGAACCACCAGACCGGAAATGATGATCGCGTCAACCATCGTGATCCTCATCGGTACGGCACTGTCGATCCACTGCTTGTTCTGGCTAGGGCGCTCGTTCTCGGTAATGGCGACGGCCCGCAAACTCGTCACGAGCGGGCCCTATGCCATCGTCCGCCACCCCCTCTACGCTGCGGAGGCGATAAGCGCCATTGGATTTCTGATGGCAAATTGGTCGCTGGCTGCGTTGCTGATCAGTGCCGCCCATTTCGCCTTTCAATTCCGGCGGATGTTCAACGAGGAGCGCGTCCTGCGAAGCACTTTCCCGGAATACGCCAGCTACGCCGGCAGCGTTCCCATGCTCATTCCGAGGCCGTTGATTATGGCGGGGGTCAAAAGAGGATAACGTGCTGCGTGAGGGACTGTGAGTCTATCTCCCCCGCCCCGCGCCGCAGCGAGATACACCCAATCGGCTACCCTCCCCAAACGGCCGTAGCCGAATTGCAGGCTCTCATTTTTCCGCGAGCGGCCACAAGATGGCGGGTGCGCATGACCGGGCATTGCGTGGAGATACGACGATGGCAGACTCTCGTCCCCTGTCGGATGACGCACCGAACACGAACACCGATCAAAGCAGCGTTGCCGCCGGGCATCTTGCGCTCGTTCCGACCTGGCTTCCCCTCGATTTTGCCGGCGAATCCGGCCAGAACGCCGCCGGAAACGGCGGCGACGGCACGAGCGTCGGGATTGTCGGCAGCAACACGCTCGCCATGTTCGTACCCTCCAACATGGCAATCGCCGGGCCGCAGTCGAATGCCAGCGCTGAACAGGGCAACAACGCGCTCATCTATCAGCACGCGACCGAAATGGCCGGCCTCGGCGGCGACGGCGGCAGCGGCAATCATGCGATCGGCAGCGTCGGCAATGCCAATCTCGCCGGCAATGGCGGCAACGGCACGTTTTTCGGCAGCCTGCTCAGCACCGATGTCGCGGTGTTCGCGCCGGTGAACACCGCCGTCGCCGCCGGACCGGGCGCGACGGCAACGGCCGAGCAGACCAACAACGCGGCGATCCTGCAGGGCGCGACCCAGATCGGCGGCGTCGGGGGCGCGGGCGGCGACCACAATAGTGCGGGCGGCGCGCCAGCCGCTTCCGCCGGCGCGACCTTCACCTTCACCGGCGACAATTATGCCGGCCATGGCGGCGACGGCACGTTCATCGGCAGCATGGTGGACGTGAATGTCGCCGTGTTCTCGCCTATCAACATCGCCGTCGGAGCCGCCGGCGGCAATGCCCAGGCGACGCAGACGAACAACGTGATCTTCGACCAGGGCGGCGTGCAGATCGCCGGCATCGGCGGCAATGGCGGCGGGTTCAATTTCGCTTCCGACACGATCTTCACCGGCAATGCCGTCGGCGACGGCGGTGGCGGCGGCACCGGCACGTCGACCGGCAGCATGGTCGACGTCAATATCGGCTATTTCCACCCGATCAACATCGCCGTTCCCGCCGGCGGCACGGCCGAGGCCGATCAGCTCAATCACGTGCTCTACGACCAGCACACGCTGCAGCTCGGCGGCGTCGGCGGAGCCGGCGGCGAGGGCAACATTGCCGATGCCAATTCGGCGCTCGTCGACGACGTTCTCGCGCTGGTGAACGTCTGAGGCAGGCATTCGACAGAGGCCGTGCCGCGTTACCCCCCTCTGCCCTACCCGTCCTCCGCAGCAGCTGCGCTGCAGCTGCGGAGGGTGGACCGGGCATCTCCCAGAAGCACCCCCAACCTGACATCAAGGCCGCTGATGCCGAAGCGCTTGCTTCAGGCAAAAGGCTGAAAATGGTGGAGCGGTGAGATCGCCACTTGCGTGTCTCCCCCCGTGTGGGGGAGGTGGCCGGTCCACCCTTCGCAGCTGGGCGCCCCGCTCGTTGCCCAAGTGTCGCCCGGCGCGCGGGCATACAGCAGCACACAGCCCCGCCGATACGCACCCTAGCCAAACGAACGTCCCCGAATGTCCGGCTGGCCGCTCTTCTCCGTCACGCGCACCATAGCCTTGTCGTGTCCCGCCCGCGGGCGGTGTCCCTTGGCATCGAACCGCTCATGACAACGGGGCAACCAAGCAGAGGAGCGACGTCATGCCTATTGCGCAAGTTTCGACAGACACGATCAACCTGACCAATCCCATCGCCGGCGACGCCAATGCCGGCAATGGCGGCGATGGCACCAATAATGGTGATATCTTCTACAACCCGGTCGCCAATGTCTCCAACGTGCAGACCGTCGTGGGCTCCGCCCCAACAGTCTTCAACGGCGATATCGTCGGCCAGACCGCCGGGTGGACCGCGGGGAACGCCGATGGTGGCGACGTCGTCCAGATACCGATTGCCGTGCTGGCAGCCCTCACCAATACCGGGACGGGCGGTGCCGGCGGCAGTGCCGACTCGAACGGCGACCAGAGCAATACGAGCGGCGGCAACGTCGCGGCCGTGTCCGCCGACACAACCGCCACGCAGAACACCACGCTCGTCGCCGATCAGAGCGCGACGATCCTTGCGGGCGTAGGCGGCGCGGGCGGCTCCGGCAATGCGGCCGTCGGCGGCGATATTTCCGCGGCCCTGGTTCACTCGAGCCCGATCGCGGAAACCACGACCACGACGAATACCACGACAGTCTCGGCTCTTCTCGACGATATCGCCAACATAGGCGGGATCATCGACATCGGCGTCTGATACTCGACGACGACCGCCGGCCGCGGCCGGCGGTCGTCCTCTTCGCGGGCGCCGCGCGGTCTGCAGGCGGGCAAGCTCCGTTTCTGCCCTTGAACCGCCCGATGGGTTCGGGTCGGTTCCGGCAAGAGGAACTACGCAGCGGCGAAGCCGGCCGTTCGGTATCGATCACGCCGAGGCCTGAAAATGACGACAACTCCGAAAAGGGCTGAACAGCCTCCGACCCACCTGGCCACCGCCATCAGGGCCTCAGCCGGAGCCTTCTGCCTGGTCTTCCTCTATAGCTGCGGCTACAACCTGTTCCTGCTCGCCCCCTCCATCTACCTCCTGCAGATCTACGATCGCGTCCTGTCGAGCCGCAGCCTCGACACGCTGATCATGCTGACGCTGATCATCGCGGCGGCGGTGGTGGTGGGTTCGCTCCTGGACATCGTGCGGCGCGCCGCGCTTTCGCGCATCGGCAGCTGGCTGGATCACCGGTTGCGGCCGGTCGTGCTCACCGCATGTTTCGAATACGGCGCCCGCACCGATGCGGGCCTGGCGAACGAAGGCTACCGGGACCTGTCGACCCTGCGCCAGTTCCTCGATTCCCCGGCCGCCTCGCTGCTCTTCGACATTCCCTGGGCGCCGGTGTTCCTGCTTCTCCTGTTTCTGGTCGACCCGGTGCTCGGCACCATCGGGCTCGTGAGCGCCATCGCCCTCTTACTGCTGGCGATCCTCACCGAGTTCTCGACGCGGCAGCCGCTGGCGCAGGCGAACGCCACGCTCGCCCGCAGCCAGATGCGTTTCGCCAATGCGCTGCGCTATATCCAGGTCATCCGCGCCATGAACATGCAGAACGGTGCGGCCCAGCTCGTTTATCGCGACGCGGAGACGGCGCGGCATGCGCAGGACGACGCGATGCACCGGAGCGAGATCGTCCTCGGCCTGTCCAAGTCCGTCCGCATGCTGGCGCAGATCCTGATGATGGGCGCGGCGACCTGGTTGGTCCTCGAGGAAAGTGGAAACCCGGGAATCATCTTCGTGTCGAGCCTGCTTCTCGGGCGGGGGCTCGCGCCGGTCGAAGGCGCGATCGGCGCGTGGCGCGCCGTCGCCTTTGCCTGCACCGCCTTCAATCGCCTGAACCGCCTGCTGATCGCCGTCGCCTCGCAGGCCAATCGGCGCACGGTGCCGATGCACGAGGCGAGCGGGCTCTTGCTCGACGGCGTCGGCTATGTGCTGGCGTCCGACAATCGCCAGATCCTGGGCGGCGTCAGCATGCGGCTCGTTCCCGGCGACTGCGTTGCACTGATCGGCCCGTCGGGGTCCGGAAAATCGACACTTGGCCGCATCATCGCGGGCGTCCAGCCGGCGACGTCGGGCTGCGCGCTCCTCGGCGGCGTCGATATCTCGGCCCTGCCGTTCTTCGGCGGCACGCGCCATGTCGGCTACCTGCCGCAGGACATCGAGCTCATCGGCGGCGCGATCAAGGACGTCATCGGCCGGCTCGACGGGACCGACTTCGGCAAGGTCGTCCAGGCGGCCAAGCTCGTCGGTTTGCATGAAAGCATCATCAGGCTGCCGCGGGGTTACGACACGGATGTCGGCGATGGCGGCGCCTTGCTGCTGCGCGCCGAACGCCAGCAGCTGGGCCTGGCGCGGGCGGTCTACGGCAACCCCGCGCTCGTCGTGCTGGACGACCCGAATTCGAGCCTCGATTACGAGGGCGAGCGGCGATTGTTCACGGCGATCGCCCGCATGCGCTCGCTGCGGATGATGGTCGTCGTCATCACCCACCGCATGGGCATCCTGCCGATAACGAACAAGATCGCGATCATGCGCAACGGCACGATCGAGGCCTTCGGCGACAGCGACCATATCTTCGATACCTATCTTCAACCACCCGCCCGGACGGGCAGCTAGGAAGGAGGCCGGCCCCATGCGACTTGCCAGGATCGAACCCTCCTTCGACCGGCCCTCTTCTTTCGACCGGACCCCTTCTTTCGACCGAGTTCAGGGACCGGAGATCGAGGGCCATGTCTGCCCGCCCGACGGGTCCGCCCGCCCGGCGCCCGCCTCGCCTCCCGCCGCCCGTGCCGCCTTGACGCTGGCGGACGCATCGCCGCGGTCGAGGCTTCGCCGGGTTACCTTGGCGGGAAACCTGCTGATCGCCGTCTTCGTCATCGGCCTGGGGGCGTGGTCCGCCTTTGCGCCGCTCAGCAGCGCGGCGATCGCCTCGGGCGTCGTCGAAACGGAAAACAACCGCAAGACCATCCAACACCTCGAGGGCGGCATCGTCAGGCGGATCCTCGTCCAGAACGGCGACGCCGTCGTCGCGGGCCAGGTCCTGATCGAGCTCGACGACACGAAAGCGCGCGCCGAGCGCGACAGCCTGCGCTGGCAATTATGGGATGCGCGGGCGCGGCGCGCCCGGCTGATCGCCGAGCAGCACGGCACGGACAGCATCGCCTATCCGCCCGAATTCCCGGAACTCGCGGTCAAGTACCGTGCGATCGACGAGATTCTCGCCGGGCAGCAGCGCATCTTCGAGGCGCGCCGGCAGGTCATGCGCTCGGAGAGCGCGATCACGCAGCAGAAGATCAAGCAGGTGCTGGAGGAGGTGGCGGGGCTGAGCGCCCAGAAGGCTGCCTTGATCGAGAGGATCGACATCTCCCGCCGTGAGTTCAAGACCGCCTCGGCACTCTCCGCTCAGGGCCTTGAAAGAATAAGCCGGGTTCTCATGCTGGAACGCGAAAAGGCGGATATCGGCGGGCAGCTGGGCGATGTCGCAGCGCGTATTTCGCGCGCCCATCAGGTCATCAGCGAGGCACAGGCCTATCTCGTCAAGCTGCGCAGCGACCGCTTGAACGAAGTCGCGCTCAGCCTCCGCGACACTGAGAACCAGCTCCTGCAGACGCGCGAGCGATTGCGCGCGATCGACGACCAGCTGGCGAGAACCGAGATCCGCGCCCCCGAAGACGGCGTGATCATGGACCTGCGCATCCACACGGCCGGCGGCGTGATCGGCGCCGGCGAACCGCTCGCGGAGCTCGTGCCGCGTGCGGCCCGGCTGGTCGTCGCGGCGCGGATAAAGCCGGAAGATATAAACCAGGTGCATCCGGGACTCGAGGCACAGGTGCATCTGATCCCCTACGACCAGCGGCGGGTTCCCCGCCTGAAGGGACAGGTCGAATACGTCTCTGCAGATCATCTGATCGACCGGCTGAGCGGGCATTCCTATTACGCAGCGACCATCCGTGTGACGGATGAAAGACTGGCGCATATGCCCGATGTGAAGATGGTTCCCGGCATGCCGGTGCAGGCAATGATAATAACGGGCAAGAGCAGCGTCGCCTTGTATGCATTGCAGCCGCTCCTGGACAGCTTCAACAGGGCGTTTCGTGAGAATTGATGTATGCCCTGATCGGCCCGGCGCCGCGCGTTTTATCGAACGCGCAAAGGCCGCCGTAGCACTTTGAAATGCTGCATGTCTTTGTCCTTGAATCGAGGTCGAAGGACGACCGCAAATGGGCAAGCGAAAATTCAACGACGAAGAAGTCAGGGAAATCCTGGAGGAGCATCAGGCCGGCGCGACCGTATCGGAAGTGTGCCACCGGCATGGCATCAGCCAACCGACCTTCTACCGCTGGCAGTCGTCGCAATTGAAAGGCTCGGAGTTCGACGCCAGGCGCATGAAGGCGCTCGAGCAGGAGAATCAAAAGCTCAAGAAATTGCTCGCCGAGGCCATGCTGACCGCGGCGACCCTCAGCGAGATGCTCGAAAAGACGTCGCGCTGACAGCTCTCCTTGCGGCCGGGATCCGGCCATTGCCGCTGCCGTTTCGCCCGCCCAGGAGCGCCACCACCTCCGTCCGGTTCTGAACCTGCAGCTTTCGCATGATGTGCTGCAAATGCATCTTCACGGTGTGATCGGAGAGGTTAAGCTTGCCCGCAATGACCTTGTTCGACGAGCCGCATCTGAGTTCGGCCAGAACGTCGGCCTCGCGCGGCGTGAAATCGGCCAATCCATCGCATTGGCCGCCCGCTTGCGGCTCTCCGCCAATCTCGTCGCTCGCAGCGGCGCCATCCTTGATCGCCCCCAGCGGATCCGGACAGAAGATGCCACCGGCGAGCACCAGCCGCAAACCGGCAAGCGCGAGCTCGATCCTGAGCGACGGGGTGAAAAAACCGCGAACACCCAGTTTCAGGACCTGGGCGGCCGTCGTCAGGTCGTCCGTGTCCGCCAGCACGGCAATCGGTGCATCGGCAAAGCGTTCGCGGATGTCGGCAAGCTCGCCGCGCAAGCTGAGGCTGCCGACCCCTCTTCCGGCGAGATCCAGCGTGACCAGGCGGACGTCCAGCCCGGTGGCCTGGTCAAGACTCGCGGTCGAGATCATGTCGACGAAGTGCCAGCCGGCGAGTTCACGCTCGAGAAGCCTCACGATGACGGTGCGCGTAAGTGTATCATGCTGGATGACGATTCCGGTCGGTGCACTGCGGCCGTGGCGACGCGCCGTTCCTGAACTGATAGACACGAGTCAACCCCCCAGGATTCTCTGCAACCAGATTAGCGCTGCATAGCCTATGCGTGTTCTTACATCCTGTCATGAAACAATCAGGATTAATCCCGTCGAAGTAAGGCTATAATAAAGCAATGCAAAACAGTAATATAGCTGAGACTCGGCCTCACCGCGATCAGATCCTGTAACATATATTGAGCGAGAGTTTTCACTGTTTATTGCAAAATCGGAGGAAGCGCGGCCGAGGCGCAGAACGCAACCGCTCACCGGCGGCATTGAGCCCTCAAGCGCCTTTCGCGCCGCAATGTCCTCGGAGCCACTTTCGTATTCATGAGCCGCATCCGAGGGCGCCATCTCCGACGTCCAGGCTCGTGAACAGTTGAAATACGAACGAGAGGGGTCCGCACCGTAGGCCCCTCCCCCTTGTGGGGAGGGGTTAGGGAGGGGTACGACTGGGAGGGGAGCGCCCGGTCTGGTCGTGCAGCAGGATGATAATGTCGTAGACAGGCTCAAATGGCGTCGCTGCACACTCTAATATCCCGCCAAACACCAACTAGGGTCGCATTCCATGGCAGAGTTTCCTGAAAAGGCGAAGGTCGTAATCGTAGGTCTGGGTGGCATCGTCGGCGCGTCGATCGCCCATCACCTGATCGAGCGTGGATGGGACGATATCGTCGGCATCGACAAGTCCGGTATTCCCACCGATATCGGCTCGACGGCGCATGCCTCGGACTTCTGCTACACGACGAGCCACGACTTTCTTTCGGTTTGGACGACCCAGTATTCGATCGACTTCTTCGAGAAGATGGGCCACTACGCCCGCATCGGCGGTCTGGAAGTCGCACGCACCGGCGACGAGACCTGGATGGAGGAGATCAAGCGCAAGCTTTCCTCCGCCAAGGCCTTCGGCACCCGCGCGCACTATGTCTCGCCGGCAGAAATCAAGAAGATGTTCCCGCTGATCGAGGAAGATCAGGTGATGGGCGGCATGTTCGATCCGGATGCCGGCCTCGTCGTCCCGCGCTCGCAGACGGTTGCCGGCAAGCTGGTCGATGCGGCGGAAAAGTCCGGCAAGCTCAAGGTCTTCGGCAATACGCCGGCAACCTCGCTCCTGGTCGAGAACGGCCGCATCAAGGGCGTCGTCACGCATCGCGGCACGATCATGGCTGACCATGTCGTCGTCTGCGCCGGCATCTGGGGCCGCCTGATCGCCGAAATGGTCGGCGAAGACCTGCCGGTCATGCCGGTCGACCATCCGCTCACCTTCTTCGGCCCGTACAACGAATTCGAAGGCACCGGCAAGGAAATCGGCTTCCCGCTGCTGCGCGACCAGGGCAACTCGGCCTATATGCGCGACACCGGCGACCCGAAGACCACCGAAGGCGGCCAGATCGAATGGGGCTATTACGAGGCCAACAATCCGCGCCTCTGCCATCCGCGCGACATTCTCGAAAAGCACGAGGCGCGCCTGTCGCCCTCGCAGCGCGACCTCGAGATGGAGCAGATCATCGAGCCGCTCGAGCGCGCCATGGAACTGACGCCGATCCTCGGCGAGCTTGGCTATAACGAGGGCCACTCCTTCAACGGCCTCTTGCAGGTATCGGCCGCCGGCGGCCCCTCCTGCGGCGAGAGCCAGAAGGTGCGGGGCTTGTGGTACTGCGTCGCCATCTGGGTGAAGGACGGCCCCGGCTACGGCAAGCTGATCGCCGACTGGATGACGGACGGGCGCACCGAGATCGACCATGCCTCGATCGACTACGCCCGCTTCTACCCGCACCAGCTCGAAGAAAAGTACATCGAGGAGCGCTGCTTCGAGTCGGCGCAGAAGATCTACTTCCCGGCGGTGCATCCGCGCGAGCCCTATGCGGGCGGCCGCAACGTCAAGCGCTCGCCCTTCTACGAGCGCGAGAAGGAGCTCGGCGGCCACTTCATGGAACTCGGCGGCTGGGAGCGCGCGCACGGCTATGCCGCCAACGAGCACCTCCTGGAGAAATACGGCGACAGGGTGCCGGTGCGCGAGAACGAATGGGACAGCCGCCATTTCTGGCGCGTTTCCAACGCCGAACATCTGGCGATGAGCGAGGATTGCGGCATCGTCAACCTCTCGCACTTCCACATGGTCGACATCGAAGGTCCGGACCATGTCGAGCTTCTCGAATGGCTTTGCGCCGCCAAGATCGGCGGAGACGGCAATATCGGCAAGGGCATCTACACCCACTTCCTCGACGACGAGGGCATGGTGCGGGCCGACTTCACCGTCTTCCGCATGGCCGACCGCTGCCGTCTCGTCAACGGCGCCGATGCCGGCCCGCGCGACTTCCACTACATGCGCCGGGTCGCCGAAGACCGCGGCCTCGACGTCACCATCACCGATGTTTCGGAGAAGTTCATCACCATCGGCATCTGGGGCCCGAATGCCCGCGAGACGCTGAAGAAGGTGGTCGCCGATCCGGCCGGCCTCGACGCCCAGAACTTCCCCTTCGCAGCGATCAAGCAGATCGAGATCGCCGGCAAGCCGGTCTCCGCCTTCCGCATCTCCTACGTCGGGGAACAGGGCTGGGAACTGCACATGAAATACGAGGATGGCCTTGCCGTCTGGGACGCGCTGCGCGCCACGGGGGTCATGGCCTTCGGGGTCGAGACCTATGCCAACTCGCGCCGCATGGAAAAGAGCCTGCGCCTGCAGAACGCGGATCTTCTCACCCAGTACAACCTCATCGAGGCCGATCTTGCCCGTCCGAAGGTCAAGGAAGCGGACTTCCGCGGCAAGGCGAAGCACCTGGAGTACAAGGCGCGCGAGCACCAGCCCGCCATGCTCTGCACGCTCGTCATGTTGGAGAACACCGACAGGAACGGCGTGAAACGCTACCCGGTCGGCAACCTGCCGGTCATGGACCCGGAAACCGGTGAGGTGCTGGTCGACGAACTCGGCCGCCGCTCCTACACGACCTCCATCGCCTTCGGCCCGACGATCGGCAAGAACATCGCGCTGGCCTACCTGCCCTGGGCCTATTGCCAGGAGGGCCGCAAGCTGAACGTCGAGTATTTCGCCGAAACCTACCCGGTCGAAGTCGCCGGCGTCGGTTACAAGCCGCTCTACGACCCTGAAAACCTGAAGCCGCGCAGCTGACCGTCTGTTCGGTTCCTTACGTCACCGCGCCGCGCGTCTTTTCAGACGCGCGGCGTTGTCGTTAGGACCGCAAATTATCCCGTGGAAATCCGTGGCGAAGAGTTGCGGCTCCGGCTGCCAGACCGTCAATTCTCGACATGTCTACAGCCCCGAATCATGCATCGGCCCCTCTTGCGCCTCTCGCGTCGGTGCTGGACTTCGCCCGCACCCAGCGCCTGTCCCTGACGGACCTGCTCCAGCATGCGGAAGCGCGCAGCGGCGCCGGGAACCCGGTCGAGGCAGCCGAGATCTACAAGGTCTGGATCGCGTACAACGACACACACCCTTTCCTGCACCTCGTCTATTTCAACTATTCCGTCACGCTTCGTCAGCTCGGCGACATAGCGGGGTCGATCCACGCGCTCAGGGCCTGCTTGAAACTCGATCCGCGCTTCGCCCAGGCCCATATCAACCTCGGCCGCGCCTTCGAAGACAGCGGGCTCGCCACGCAAGCCATTCAGCAATGGCGCAGCCTCGTCGAGTTAACGGCGGAGAGCACGGCCGAACGGGTGGCGCATCGCCTGATGGCGCTTCAGCACATCGGCCGCGTCATGGAGAATGCCGGCCTGCTGGAAGAGGCGGAGACCGCCCTGTGGCAGGCAATCGAATTGCGGCCGGACAAGACCGAGGCCGGCCAGCATTGGAGCGCTCTCAGGCAGCGCCAATGCAAATGGCCGGTCCTGGTGCCGTCGGAGCATGCTTCCATGCGGCAGCTTCTCGACGCCATGTCGCCGCTGGCGCTTGCCTGCTATTCCGACGATCCGCTGTTCCAGCTCGCCAAGGCCTGCCGCTACAACAAGTCCTTCGTCGGACGTCCCGACTTGAGCGGCTTCTCCCGCAGGATGCCGAAGCGGAAGACGGGAACCGGCGAGCGCCTTCGCGTCGGCTATGTTTCCTCGGATCTGCGCGACCATGCGGTCGGCTTCGCGCTCAGGGAAGTGCTGGAACTGCACGACAAGAAGAGCGTCGAGATCTATGCCTATTATTGCGGCGATCCGGTTTCGAACGACGCAACGCAGACGCGGATGAAGAATGCCGTCGACTGCTGGCGCGACATCGCTCAGCTCAGCGACGCGGACGCGGCGAGGCAGATCACCGCCGACGACGTCGATATTCTCGTCGACGTCAACGGCTACACCAAGCACGCGAGAACGAAGATCTTCGCCTATCGTCCGGCGCCGGTCATCGTCAATTTCTGCGGCTATCCGGGGTCTATGGGCAGCCCCTTCCATCAGTATATGATCGCGGACGAGCGCATCGTCCCGCCCGAAAACGAGATCTACTACTCCGAGAAAGTGCTGCGCATTCCATGCAGCCAGCCCGTCGACCGCAAACGGGTGATCGCAGACGAGCCGTCACGGGCGGAAGCGGGGCTGCCGGAGGACGTCTTCGTCTTCGCCTGCTTCAACGGCATGCAGAAGATCACCGAACCCACCTTCGCCCATTGGATGACGATCCTGAAGGCGGCGCCCGCCAGCGTGCTCTGGCTGCTCACCGGAGGCGACGCCGTGGATCAGCGCCTGCGTCAGACGGCGGAGAAGGCCGGTGTCGCGCCCGACAGGCTCATTTTCGCGCCCAAGGCGCCGAATGCAAGGCATCTCGCCCGGATCGCACTCGCCGATCTCTTCCTCGACACCTTCCCCTACGGCGCCCACTCGACGGCGGCCGATGCGCTGACCATGGGACTACCCGTCCTGACATTCCCCGGCAAGAGCTTCGCGGCACGCTTCTGCCATAGCATCGTTGCCGCCGCCGGCATTCCGGAACTGATTTGCAGCGGTCCGGAACACTATGTGGAAAAGGCGATTGCCCTTGCGAAAGCGCCCGCGGAGCTCGCAACGATCCGCGAGGCGCTGCAGGCCGGACGCGAGACGAGCGTGCTCCGCGACATTCCTGCTCTTGCCCGCAGGCTCGAAGAGCTGTTCTGGCAGATGCAGGCTGAATGCGAGCGCGGCGAGACACCGGTGCCGGACCTCAGCAATCTCGACCTCTATTACGAGATCGGGGCCGAATGCGTGGAGGGCAACATCGCATTCTCGGACGATCGGACCTATCGCCAGCGCTATCTGGAGAAGCTGACAGCCTTGAACGCCTACGCTCCGATTCCCGCCGACAACCGCCTCTGGACGGCAGAGACCGTTTCCGCGACATGATAAAGCTAAAGAGCGGGAAAATTGCAGTGGTCGGCGCCGGACTTTCGGGTGCGGTGATCGGGCGCGAACTCGCCGAAGCGGGGCACCAGGTCGAAGTCTTCGATACGCGCGACCACATCGCCGGCAATTGCCACACCGAACGCGACAAGGAAACGGGGGTGATGGTCCATGTCTATGGACCGCACATCTTTCACACGGATGACCGCGAAGTCTGGGACTATGTGAACCGCTTCGAGCGATTCATGCCCTACAGAAATCGCGTCAAGACGACGAGCAAGGGGCAGGTCTATTCCCTGCCTATCAACCTGCACACGATCAATCAGTTTTTTGGCAAGTCCTTACGGCCGGACGAGGCGCGCGCCTTCATCGAAGAACAGTCCGACACGACGATCGCAGATCCGAAGACGTTCGAGGAACAGGCACTGCGCTTCATCGGCCGGGAGCTCTATCAGGCGTTCTTCGAGGGATATACCGAGAAACAATGGGGCTGCTCCCCGGCCGAGCTGCCCGCTTCCATCCTGAAGCGGCTTCCGGTGCGCTTCAATTACGACGACAACTACTTCTTTCACACCTATCAGGGCATGCCGGAAAACGGCTATACCGTAATGGTCGGGCGAATTCTTGATCATCCGAACATCACGGTTCATCTCCAAACGCGCTTCCATCGAGACTGGAGCGGTGACTTCACGCAGACGTTCTATTCCGGCCCGCTCGACGGCTATTTCGACTATGAATACGGGCGCCTGGGATACCGCACGCTGGATTTCGAGCGCTTCACCTATGAAGGCGACTACCAGGGTTGCGCCGTCATGAACTACGGGGACGCTTCGGTCCCCTATACGCGTATCACCGAGCACAAGCACTTTTCGCCATGGGAAGAGCATTCCGGTTCGGTCTGCTATCGCGAATACGCGCGCGCCTGCGGCCCGGATGACATCCCCTACTATCCGATCCGCCTGGTCGAGGATAAAACACAACTCGCGCAATATCTCGCGCGGGCGGCTCAGGAACCCTTCGTCACCTTTGTCGGCCGCCTTGGAACATACCGCTATCTCGACATGGACGTGACCATCCGCGAGGCGCTGGACGCGGCGCGGGACTTCCTGTCCGGCAGCGCCGCGCGCGCGTCTGATCCAAAGCGCCAGGCATCATCCCGTCTGCTGGAATCAACCTAGCCGAGAGCCAGATAGGCCTCGATGACGGCGGCGATCTGATCCGAGTTCAGGGACCCCATCTGCGACTCCATCAGGGCGTTGAGCTGGGCGCTCGTCAGATTGGATATGTCTTCCGTTGAAAGCCCCGCGACACCGGTCGAACTGAACGACCTGACATCTTCCGTCGAGAAGGTGGCGAGATCCTCCGTGGTCAACGCCGCGACCTGCGCCGACGTCAGAGCGCCGACCTGCCCCGGCGTCAAGGCCTCGGCCTGCGCCGTCGTCAGAGCAGCCATGACTGCGGTTCTCAAGCCGGACACGGCGCTCGTGCTCAAGGCGACGACATGATCGGTGGAGAACTGGGCGATGGCATCCGTACCGAGTGCGGCGGCCTGTATTGCATTCAGAGCGGCGATCTGCGACGTGGACAGCGCCGCGATCTGATCGGTGTTCATCGCCGCCACTTGATTGTAACTCAAGGCCGCAACCTGGCTCGTCGTCAAGGCGGCGATCGCATCGGTGGACAGCGCCGCGACGAAGGTCGTGGACAGCCCCTTTATCGCAGGCGCGCTGATCGCCGCGAGTTCCGCCGTCGAGAAGGTGTTGATATCCTCCGTGGACAGACCCGCGAGCCCAGCCGAACTCAAGGCGGCAACCTGGCTGGTGGATAGCGCGTCGATCTGCTCCGCGCTCAGCGCCGCGACCTGGATGCTGCTCAGCCCGGCTATGGCGGCCGTGCCCAAAGCCGCAATCTCCGCCGTCGAAAGTCCGGCGATGAAGTCCGTGGCCAGTCCCGAAATGCCTTGCGAACTGATCGCCGCCAGTTCCTCGGCCGAGAAGGTGGCGAGATCGTCTGCGGAGAGCCCCGCAAGCCCATCCGCAGTCAACGCGCCGATCTGAGCGATGGAAAGCGCATCGATCTGATCGGCGCTGAGTGCTGCCACCTGACCGCTGGTCAGGCCCGCAATACCGGTTGTGCTCAAGGCTGCCATCTGGGCCGTCGAGAGAGCCGCTATGCCACCGGTGCCGAGAACCGCTACCTGATCGGAGCCGAGGGCGGCGATCTGCGCCGTGGTCAGTGCCTCGATCTGGTCGATGTTCAAGGCCGTGATTTGGCCGGTGGAAAGGCCAGAAACGCCAGCCGTGCCCAGGGCGGCGATCTGCTCGGTCGAGAGCGCGGCGATCGTGCTCGTCGACAGGCCCGTTATGGCGCTTGCACTGATCGCCGCGATCTTCGCGGTCGAGAACGTCTCCAGGTCGTCAATGCCGAGCGCAGCTATCTGCTTCGAACTCAGCGCCGCCACCTGGCGAGACGTCAGGGCGTCGACCTGGTCAGTGCTCAAAGCTGCGATCTGCGCGGTGGAAAGACCTGCGATGCCGCCCGTGCCGAAAGCGGCGATCTGCTCGGTCGACAGTGCGGCGATCGTGCTCGTCGACAGGCCCGATATGGCGCTCGAACTGATCGCCGCGATATCGGCGGTCGAGAATGACTCCAGATCGTCCAGTCCAAGCGCAGCAATCTGCATCGAGGTCAACGCCGCAACCTGAAGGGAGGTCAAGGCTTCGACGTGGTCGACGCTCAAGGCCGCCAGCTGGTCGGTGGAAAGGCCGGCAATTCCGGCCGTCCCCAGGGCCGCGATCTGACTTGTCGAAAGGGCTGCCAAGCCGGCCGTGCTGAGGGCCGCAACCTGCTTCGAGCCGAGCGCGCCCACTTGCGCCGCGGTCAGCGCCTCGACCTGACCGGTGGTCAAGGCGGCGATCTGGCCGGCGGAAAGCCCCGCAATGCCGGCCGCGCTCAAGGCAGCGATCTGCTCCGCCGATAGCGCGGCAACCGTACCGGTGGACAGGCCCGATATCGCGCTGGAACTGATCGCCGCCATGTCTGCGGTCGAGAAGAGCTCCAGATCGTCCACGTCCAAGGCCGCAATCTGGGTCGCACTCAACACTGCCACCTGGACAGAGGTCAGAGCCTCGATCTGAGCGGCGCTGAGGACAGCGATCTGGTCGGTGGAAAGACCCTTGATACCCGTTGTGCCCAGGGCGGCGATCTGGCTCGCCGACAGGGCCGCAATACCGCCAGTGCCCAGAGCCGCGACCTGTTTGGAGCCAAGGGCGCCGGCCTGCCTCGTCGACAGGGCTTCGATCTGCTCGGTGGCCAAGGCAGCGATCTGGACGGTCGATAGGCCGGCGATACCCGACGCGCTCAGGGCGGCGATCGTCTCGGTCGAGAGGACTGCGATCGTCGCCTTGGACAGGCCCGCCACGGCACTCGAACCGAGTGCCGCAATCTCGGCGGTCGTGAACGCCTCCAGATCGTCCGGTCCGAGGGCGGCTACCTGGGTGGAGGTCAGTGCACCCACCTGAAGCGTGGTCAAGGCCTCGATCTGGTCGCCGGTCAGGGCAACGATCTGCGTCGAGGTCAATCCCGCGATGCCCGCCGTGCTCAAGTTGGCGATCTGGGCGGTCGAGAGCGCCGCCACGCCGTCGGTGCCAAGCGCCATGACCTGTTTTGAACTCAAAGCGTTGACCTGGCTCGTCGACAAAGCCTGGATCTGCGCACTGGTCAGCGTATGGATCTGGCTTGTGGACAGGCCGGCGATGGCCGCCGCGTTCAAGGCGCCGATCTTATCCGTCGAGAGGGCGGCGATCGTGTCCGTCGACAGTCCGGCCACGGCGTTCGAACCAATTGCCGCGATTTCGGCGGTCGAGAAGGTCGCTATGTCGTCCGTGCTCAGGGCGGCGATCTGCTTGGCGCTGAGAATGCCGATCTGAGCGGTCGTCAGCGCCTCGATCTGGGCATTGGTCATCGCGGCGATCTGCGTGGTCGTCAATCCCGCTATGGCTGCCGTGCTCAAGGTCGCGACCTGGTCCGTCGTGAGAGCCGCCATGCTGTCGGTGCCGAGCGAGGAGACGGAACCGAGGGCGCCGATCTGGGCGGCGGTCAAGGCCGCCAGTTGATCGGTGCTCAAGGCTGCGATCTGCTTCGTGGTCAGCCCGGCAATGGCCGCGGTGCTCACTGCGGCGACCTGATCAGTCGAAAGGGCTGCCACAGCGGCGGTGGTGAGGCCGGATATGGCATCTGCGCCGATCGCCGCAATGTCGTTGGTGGAGAAGGTCGCTATGTCATCACTGCCGAGGGCGGCAAGCTGCACGGCACTGAGCACACCGACCTGCGCGGTGTTCAGGGCCTCGGCTTGGCCAGTGCTCAGGGCAGCGATCTGCCGGGTGGACAGGCCCGCAATGCCGGCTGCGCTGAGCGCTTCGATCTGTTCCCTGGTGAGGGCGCCCACGACCGCTGTGGTCAATCCCGCTATGGCGCTCGATCCGATGGCCGCGATGTCCTTGAGCGAGAAGGTTGCGATATCGTCCGCTTCAAGCACCGCAAGCTGCGCAGAACTGAGCGCGGCGACCTGGGTCGGGGTCAGTGCCTCGACTTGGTCGCTGCTCAGGGCCACGATCTGGCCCGTGGAGAGACCCGCAATTCCAGCCATGCTCAGGGCGGCAATCTGGTCCGTCGAGAGGGCCGCTAGATCGCCCGTGCCGAGGGCGCTCACCTGCGCCGAAGTCAATGCAGCAATTTGCGTGACACGCAGGACTGCAATCTGGTCGCTCGTCAATGCGGAAATCTGGGCCGTGGAAAGACCCGCAATGCTGGCCGTGCTCAGGGCGGCAATCTGATCCGGCGAGAGCGCTGCCACGACGGCTGTGGTCAGCCCCGGTATGGCATTCGAACCGATCGCCGCAATGTCCTTCGTGGAAAAGGTAGCTATGACGTCGGCACTGAGGGCCGCGAGTTGCGCGGAGCTGAAAGTGCCGACCTGGACTGGGGTCAAAGCCGCCGCCTGCTCCGTGCTCAGGGCAACGATCTGTTTGGTGGACAGGCCCGCAATGCCGGCGGTGCTCAGGGCGGCGATCTGACCGGTCGAAAGGGCCACGATATCGTCAGTACCGAAGGCCGCAACCTGCGATGACGTGAGCGCCGCCACCTGCTTGGTCGTGAGGGCCGCGACGTGGCCGGTGCCCACCGCCTCAACCTGTTTGGTGGTGAGCCCGGCGATGGCCACCGTGCTCAGGGCAGCGATCTGGTCGGTCGAAAGAGTCGCCAGGACGGTCGTGGTCAATCCCGAAATGGCAGGCGAGCCGATGGCCGCAATGTCCTTCGTCGAGAAAGTTGCAATGTCGTCCGTTTCCAGCACTGCGAGTTGCGTGGAGGTGAGAGCGCCGACTTGGGCCGTGGTCAAGGCCTCCATCTGCGCAGTGCCGAGCGCAACGAGCTGTTTGGTGGTAAGCCCGGCGATGGCGGCCGTGCTCAAGGCGGCGATCCGGTCGGTCGAGAGCGAGGCCAGCACGGTCGTGGTCAGGCCTGATATGGCGCTGGAGCTGATCGCTGCTATCTCACTGGTCGAGAATGTTGCCAGACCGTCCGTTTCCAGCACCGCGAGTTGCGCAGAGCTGAGCGCGGCGACCTGGGTGGAGGTGAAGGCTTCGAGCTGGTCGGTGCTCAGCGCAACGATTTGCTTGGTGGAAAGGCCGGCAATGCCGGCCGTTTTCAGAGCGGCGATCTGGTCGGTCGACAGGACTGCTATATTGGTCGTGCTGAGAGCAGTAACCTGTGTCGAACTCAGCACCGCAACCTGCTTGGTGCTCAGAGCGGCAATTTGGTCAGTGCTGAGTGCGGCGATCTGATCGGTCCCGAGCCCACCGATGCCGGCCACGCTCAGGGCGAGGATCTGGTCGGAGGACAAGCTCGCGACCTTGTCCGTTCCGAGCGCTGCGACTTGCGCGGAACTGAGCACCGAAACCTGCTTGGTCCCGAAAGCGGCAATCTGGCCGTTAGTCAATCCATCGATCTGGTCGGTGCTCAGGCCCCTGATGCCGGCCGTGCTCAGAGCCGTGATCTTGTCCGTGGAAAGCGCCGCTATGGTTTCGACGGAAAGACCCCTTATGGCGCTGGAGCCGATCGCCGCGATGTCCGCGGTCGAGAAAGTTGCGATGTCCTCAGCGTCTAGCGCCGCCAACTGTGCCGAGCTGAGAGCGCCGGTCTGCACAGAGGAAAAGGCTTCGACCTGGGCGGTGGACAGGGCCTCGACCTGATCCGTGCTCAGGCCTACGATACCCTTCGTGCTGAGGGCGGCAATCTGGGCGGTGGAAAGGGCCGCAACAGTGTCGGCAGAAAGGCCCGCTATGGCGCTGGAGCCGATCGCCGCGATATCCGCGGTCGAAAAGGCTGCTATATCGTCGGCGGCCAACACCGCGAGCTGGATCGAACTGAGGGCACCCACCTGCGTGGAAGACAGGGCTTCGAGCTGGAGAGTGGACAAGGCCTCGACCTGATCCGTGGTCAAACCGGCAACGCCCTTCGCGCTCAAGGCGGCAATCTGGTCCGTGGACAGGGCGGCGATATTCTCCGTGCTGAAGCCGGCGACCTGAGTCGAACCCAACGTCCTGATTTGTGCCGTGGACAGGGCGGCGGCCTGAAGCGTTGAGAGTACACCGAGCTGCGTGGCCGTCAGGCTCGCGACAGCGCTTGTGCTCAAGGCGGCGACCTGATCGGCCGAAAGTGCGGCGACCGCAGCCGTGGTCAGGCCCGCTACCGCCTTATCACTGATCGCCGCGATATCGGCGGTCGAGAATATTGCAATATCGTCCGTCCCAAGCGCCGCAAGCTGTTTCGAACTGAGCGCCTTTAC
Organism: Sinorhizobium alkalisoli; assembly: GCF_008932245.1. Classification (NCBI taxonomy): domain Bacteria; kingdom Pseudomonadati; phylum Pseudomonadota; class Alphaproteobacteria; order Hyphomicrobiales; family Rhizobiaceae; genus Sinorhizobium; species Sinorhizobium alkalisoli. The sequence continues at coordinate 2,960,892 of NZ_CP034909.1, forward strand.
CTGCGGCGCTGTGAGCGCTTCGGCCTGGCCGGTCGACAGCGTGGCAATCTGCGCTGTCGTCAGGCCCGCGATGGCCTTCGTGGTCAGTGTGGCGATCTGGTCCGTCGTCAGGACCGCGATGTTTCCCGTGCTCAGGGCCGCCACTTGCGTCGCACTCAATGTCCTGACGGTCAGCGCTGTGGCCTGGGCGGTCGATAAGGCGCCTATTTGTGTGGTCGTCAGGCTCGCGATAGCACTGGTGGTCAAAGCGGTAATCTGGTCGGTGGAAAGCGCCGCAATCGCGTCGGTGGTCAGGCCTCCAATGGCTTTGTTGCTGATCGCTGCGATATCGGCGGTGGAGAATGCCGCAATGCCGTCGGTCCCGAGCGCTGCAAGCTGCCTCGAGCTCAGCACCTTCACCTGTGCAACAGACAGCGCCTCGACTTGGGTCGGCGACAGAGCGGCGAGCTGCCCCGTCGTCAGGCCGGAGACGGCTGTCGTGTTGAGGGCAGCGATCTGATCCGTGGAGAGCGCCGCGAGCGCCGCCGTCGTCAGGCCGGCTATCGCTCTATTGGTGATAGCCGCAATATCGACGGTTGAAAACGCCGCGATATCGTCCGTTCCGAATGCGGCAAGTTGTCTTGAGCTCAGTGCCTTCACGTGCAAGGCGGTCAGCGCTTCCGCCTGGCCCGTCGAAAACGCATCGATCTGCGCGGTCGTCAGGCCCGTGACGCCCGTCGTGCTCAGAGCCGCGATCTGATCCGTCGACAGGACCGCGATGTTGTCCGCGCCCAGGGCGGCGACCTGCGCCGGGCTCAACGTCCGGACCTGCGCGATGGACAGAGCCGCCGCCTGTGCGGTCGAAAGAACGCCGATCTGTTTGACCGTCAAACTTGCGACCGCACCCGTGCTCAAGGCGGCCAGCTGATCCGTCGAAAGCGTTGCGACGACCTCGGTGGACAGCCCCCCTACGGCCTTGTTGCTGATTGCAGCAATATCGCCGGTGGAGAGTGTCGCGACGTCATCCGTACCGAGCACTGCAACCTGCCTTGAGCTCAGCGCGCTGACCTGGAAGGACGACAGTGCCTCGATTTGGGCGGTCGACAAGGCCGCGAACTGTGCCGTGGTAAGCCCCGCGACAGCGCTGGTGCTCAATGCGGCAATCTGCTCGGTCGAAAGTGACGCTATGACGTCGGTGGCAAGACCGGACACCGCCTGCCCGCCGATGGATGCGATGTCGGCAGTCGAGAAGGTCGCCAGATCCTCGGCGCTGAGCGCCGAGAACTGCAACGCACTGAGGGCGCCGACCTGAGACGACTGCAAGGCTTCCGCCTGAACCGTCGTCAGCGCCCTGATCTGCGCTGTGGTGAGCCCCGCAACCTGATTCGTTCCCAGGCTTTCTATGTCGTATTTGTCGAGCACGGCCAGTTGATCCAGCGTCAGCCCGACGATGGCGCTGCGTGAAATCGCGGCAAGTTGCTGGTTGCTGAGGACATCGACATCCTCGGTATCAAGGGCCGCGATCTGGGCAGAGGAAAGCACGCTGATCTGCTTCGTGGTGAGCAACGCCACATCTTCCGTGGACCAGGCAGCAACCGCCGCAGTCGAGAGCGCTCTGATCTGACTGGTGCTCAGGGACGAAATGGTCGAGCTCATGCGTGCAAACCCTTGCGGTTCGGACAATCCTGTTCGCCGCCTGTCGCTCCGGAAACCACGCGCGTGTCCACGGTCGAGGGCTGACGCAGTCCGCCCTACCGGTTACGACCGGTCGCACGGACTCACCACCTCTAGGAAAGGTGACTTGCCCGAAGCTGATATTGAAACGCTTCGCGTTTTCGGGGGGTGAACCGCAGGAGCGCGCCTGTGCCGTGCCCCGAAACGCAAAAATCCCCGCTGTTTTGGCGGGGATGATGGGAGTGTGTGCTGTTGATCTGGTTGCGGGGGCAGGATTTGAACCTGCGGCCTTCAGGTTATGAGCCTGACGAGCTACCGGGCTGCTCCACCCCGCGTTATGCTTGTCCGGGTTTTCTTGCCCGGTTGTTTGTCTGTTTGCCCGTCCTCGGCCGTTCGGCCTGCGGGCGTTCGGGGCTGCTCCACCCCGCGTTATGGTTCGAATGGTTTGTTTCGCCGTTTTGTCGGCGTGTGAGAGAAGATGTTTTTTGTTTTCGCCGCTGCCTTGTCCTTCACGGCTTTGCCGTGAAGGGGAGCGGCGTTTTTGTTGCGCTTTGCAGACCTGGCAGCGACCTACTCTCCCGCGTCTTGAGACGAAGTACCATCGGCGCTGGGGCGTTTCACGGCCGTGTTCGGAATGGGAACGGGTGCAGCCACCCCGCCAGAACCACCAGGTCGGCAAAGCGCAAGCTTTTGCGCCCTAAGGGCGCAAATTGATTTCGAGAAGCTGGTGAAGCGATTGCTTCGTTTTTTTTGAACACGTCTTCGACGGCGCTTGGGGCACTCATCGGAGCTTTAGCTCCGCAAGGCCAAAGGCCGTCGCGCCTTTTGGCGCGCCCTCCCGGAGGCATCCGCGACAGCGGATCGCCGTGAGGGCTAAAAGCTCATCTTCGATGAGCATGAGCAATGGGAACGATCAAGCCGATCGAACGATTAGTACCGGTAAGCTTCATGCGTTGCCGCACTTCCACACCCGGCCTATCAACGTGGTCGTCTTCCACGGTTCTCGAGGGAATACTCGTTTTCAGGTGGGTTTCCCGCTTAGATGCCTTCAGCGGTTATCCCTTCCATATATAGCTACCCTGCTATGCCCTTGGCAGGACAACAGGTCCACCAGAGATATGTCCATCCCGGTCCTCTCGTACTAGGGACAGATCCTGTCAATATTCCTACACCCACGGCAGATAGGGACCGAACTGTCTCACGACGTTCTGAACCCAGCTCACGTACCGCTTTAATTGGCGAACAGCCAAACCCTTGGGACCTGCTCCAGCCCCAGGATGCGATGAGCCGACATCGAGGTGCCAAACAACCCCGTCGATATGGACTCTTGGGGGTCATCAGCCTGTTATCCCCGGCGTACCTTTTATCCGTTGAGCGATGGCCCTTCCACGCGGGACCACCGGATCACTATGACCGACTTTCGTCTCTGCTCGACTTGTCAGTCTCGCAGTCAGGCGGGCTTATGCCATTGCACTCGACGAGCGATTTCCGACCGCTCTGAGCCCACCATCGCGCGCCTCCGTTACTCTTTCGGAGGCGACCGCCCCAGTCAAACTACCCACCATACACTGTCCCGGATCCGGATGACGGACCGCGGTTAGACATCCATGACGATAAGGGTGGTATTTCAAGGATGGCTCCACGAGAACTGGCGTCCCCGCTTCAAAGCCTACCACCTATCCTACACATGCCGACACGAATGCCAGTGTAAAGCTATAGTAAAGGTGCACGGGGTCTTTCCGTCTGACCGCAGGAACCCCGCATCTTCACGGGGAATTCAATTTCACTGAGTCTATGTTGGAGACAGCGGGGAAGTCGTTACGCCATTCGTGCAGGTCGGAACTTACCCGACAAGGAATTTCGCTACCTTAGGACCGTTATAGTTACGGCCGCCGTTTACTGGGGCTTCGATTCAGAGCTTGCACCCCTCCTCTTAACCTTCCAGCACCGGGCAGGCGTCAGACCCTATACGTCGTCTTGCGACTTCGCAGAGCCCTGTGTTTTTGATAAACAGTCGCTACCCCCTGGTCTGTGCCACCCCATCATGGTTGCCCATAATGGGGTCACGCTTCTTCCGAAGTTACGCGTGCAATTTGCCGAGTTCCTTCAACATAGTTCTCTCAAGCGCCTTGGTATACTCTACCTGACCACCTGTGTCGGTTTCGGGTACGGTCTATACGGTGGAGCTATTTCCTGGAACCGCGTCCAAGCCCGGACAATCCAATAAGTCCGGACAAGTCAAGCGATCCGTCACTACCACCAGGCCCACGAATATTAACGTGGTTCCCATCGACTACGCGTGTCCGCCTCGTCTTAGGGGCCGGCTAACCCTGCTCAGATTAACTTTAAGCAGGAACCCTTGGTCTTTCGGCGAGAGGGTCTCTCACCCTCTTTATCGTTACTCATGTCAACATTCGCACTTCCGATACCTCCAGGACCCCTCACGGGTATCCCTT
>NZ_CP034909.1:3270000-3415000 GCF_008932245.1 Sinorhizobium alkalisoli
GGCGCCGAAGCGTGGCGAGCTCGTGCGCCTGCTCGGCGAAGAACTGCGCGCCTTCAAGGCCGACCTCGGCCGCCTTGTCTCGATCGAGGCCGGCAAGATCCCGTCCGAAGGTCTCGGCGAAGTGCAGGAGATGATCGATATCTGCGATTTCGCGGTTGGGCTCTCCCGCCAGCTATACGGGCTGACGATCGCCACGGAACGTCCCGGTCACCGCATGATGGAGACCTGGCATCCGCTCGGCGTCGTCGGCATCATCTCCGCCTTCAACTTCCCGGTCGCCGTCTGGTCGTGGAATGCGGCGCTGGCGCTCGTCTGCGGCGACGCCGTCGTCTGGAAACCGTCGGAGAAGACGCCGCTCACCGCGCTTGCCTGCCAGGCCATCCTGGAGCGCGCCTTCGCCCGCTTCGGCGATGCGCCGAAGGGTCTGTCGCAGGTCCTGATCGGCGATCGGTCGATCGGCGAGGTGCTCGTCGACCATCCGAAGGTGCCGCTCGTCTCGGCGACCGGCTCCACCCGCATGGGGCGCGAGGTCGGTCCGCGGCTCGCCAAGCGCTTCGCCCGGGCGATCCTCGAACTCGGCGGCAACAATGCCGGCATCGTCTGCCCGACCGCCGATCTCGACATGGCGCTACGCGCCATCGCCTTCGGTGCCATGGGCACCGCCGGTCAGCGCTGCACGACACTGCGCCGTCTGTTCGTGCATGAAAGCGTCTACGATCAGCTCGTGCCGCGGCTGAAGAAGGCCTACCAGTCTGTCTCTGTCGGCAATCCGCTGGAAAGCTCGGCCCTCGTGGGCCCTCTCGTCGACAAGGCCGCCTTCGACAGCATGCAGAAGGCAATCACGGAAGCGAAAGCCCATGGCGGCGGCGTCACCGGCGGCGAACGCGTCGATCTCGGCCATGAGAACAGCTACTATGTGAAGCCGGCCGTGGTCGAGATGCCGAAGCAGGAGGGTCCGGTTCTCGAAGAGACCTTCGCGCCGATCCTCTATGTCATGAAATATAGCGACTTCGATGCGGTGCTCGCCGAGCACAATGCCGTCGCGGCCGGACTTTCCTCATCGATCTTTACCCGCGACATGCAGGAGTCGGAGCGCTTCCTGGCGGCCGACGGCTCGGATTGCGGCATCGCCAACGTCAATATCGGCACCTCCGGTGCGGAAATCGGCGGCGCCTTCGGCGGCGAGAAGGAGACCGGCGGCGGCCGCGAATCCGGCTCCGACGCCTGGAAGGCCTATATGCGCAGGGCCACCAACACGGTGAACTATTCGAAGGCTCTGCCGTTGGCGCAAGGCGTCTCCTTCGATATCGAATAATTGGCTACATCGAATGATTGGCGAATAGGATCGGCCATGACCATCAATGCAACGGTCAAGGGGGCGGGATTTCGGCCCGCCTCGCGGATTTCCTCGATCGGTGTTTCAGAAATCCTGAAGATCGGCGCCCGCGCGGGTGCCATGAAGCGCGACGGCAAGCCGGTGATCATCCTCGGCGCCGGCGAGCCGGATTTCGACACGCCGGACCACATCAAACAGGCCGCCTGGGAAGCGATCCAGCGCGGCGAGACGAAATACACGGCGCTCGACGGCACGCCGGAGCTCAAAGCGGCAATCCGCGAGAAATTCGAGCGCGAGAACGGCCTCGCCTATGGGCTGGACGAGATCACGGTTGGCACGGGCGCCAAGCAGATCCTGTTCAACGCCATGATGGCGACAGTCGATTCCGGCGACGAGGTGATCATCCCGACGCCCTACTGGACCTCCTATTCGGACATTGTTCAGATTTCGGGGGGCAGGCCGGTCCTGATCGCCTGCGATGCATCCTCGGGATTCCGGCTTACCGCCGAAAGGCTCGAGGCGGCGATCACGCCCCGGACGCGCTGGGTGCTCTTGAACTCGCCTTCCAATCCCTCGGGGGCAGCCTACGGCGCCGAGGACTACCGGCCGCTTCTCGACGTGCTGCTCAGGCACCCGCATGTCTGGCTGCTGGTCGATGACATGTACGAGCATATCGTCTATGACGACTTCCGTTTCGTGACACCCGCTCAGCTCGAGCCAAGGCTGAACGACCGCACGCTGACCGTCAACGGCGTATCGAAGGCCTATGCGATGACCGGCTGGCGGATTGGCTATGCCGGCGGCCCACGCGAGCTGATCAAGGCCATGGCGGTGGTGCAGAGCCAGTCGACCTCCTGCCCCTCCTCCGTCAGCCAGGCCGCCTCGGTCGCGGCGCTCAATGGCCCGCAGGACTTCCTGAAGGACCGCGCCGACAGCTTCAAGCGCCGCCGGGATCTCGTCGTCGCCGGCCTGAATGCAATCGACGGCCTCGACTGCCGCATCCCGGAAGGCGCCTTCTATACCTTCTCCGGCTGCGCCGGGATGCTCGGCAAGGTGACGCCCAATGGCAAGACGATCGAGACGGATGCGGATTTCTGCGCCTACCTGCTCGATGACGCGCATGTCGCCGTCGTCCCCGGCTCTGCATTCGGCCTCTCGCCGTTCTTCCGCATCTCCTATGCGACCTCGGAGGCAGAACTGAAGGAAGCGCTCACCCGCATCGCCGCCGCCTGCGGACGGCTTTCGTGATGGCGTAGTTTGCCCCTCTCCTCGGGTTTAACCCGAGGACTAGCCCTCTCCTCCGCGCGCCGGGAGCGGGGACCCCTCGCTGGTGTACAGACTCGGGGTGAGGCGAGACAGTGCGGCAAGCCCCTTCTCCCCGCCTGCGGGAGAAGGTCGCGGCAGCGGGATGACGGGCTTTCCGTGCACCTCAAAAAGTCGGCGGCGTGCAGGCGCTGATCACCTCGCAGGGCACCGGCCCGACGCAGCGGAAGCGGTGCGGCCGGCGGCTTTCGAAATAATAGGCGTCGCCCGGCCCGAGAATGCGCCTTTCCCCGTCTACGGTCACCTCCAGCCGGCCCGAGAGCACGATGCCGCCCTCCTCGCCCTCGTGCACCAGCGGCACCTTGCCGGTATCCGCCCCCGGCTGATAGCACTCCTTCAGGATTTGCAGGCTGCGGCCGAAGAGATTGTCGCCGATCTGGCGGTAGAAATCGGTCCCTTTCCGATCTCCACCAGTTCCTCGGCCGCGTAGAAGGCTTGGCGCGGCTTTTCCGGCTCGAAGGAGAAGAACTCGGCAAGCCCGATCGGAATGCCGTCGAGAATGCGCTTCAAGGCGCCGACCGACGGGTTGGAGGCGTTAGACTCGATCAGCGAGATGGTGGAATTGGTGACGCCCGCGCGCTTGGCAAGTTCGCGTTGAGAGAGATTGTGCATGAGCCGCACATGGCGCAGGCGGTTGCCGATATCGACGCTCATTGCAAATCCCGTGTTGATCTTGTTTGAAATACCGAAACCCTACCATCACAGCATGAAGAAAAACAATAAGTTAGATCATCGAAGAAAAGGACTTGTTCGAGTATTCAAATCATGGCGTCAATCGCGCGACCACAGGAGGATGCCATGACCGCCCACATCAAGCCCAATGCTCCGGTTCTCGACAGCTACTGGATGCCCTTCACCGCCAACCGCCAGTTCAAGGCGGGACCCCGCCTGCTCGCATCGGCCGAAGGCATGCATTATACCAGCGTCGATGGCCGCAGGATCCTCGACGGTACTGCCGGCCTCTGGTGCGTCAATGCCGGCCACAGTCGTCGCCAGATCGCCGCGGCCGTCGAGCGCCAGCTGACGACGATGGACTATGCCCCCTCCTTCCAGATGGGCCATCCGATCGCCTTCGACTTTGCCGAGCGTCTCGCCGAAATTGCCCCGGGCGGTCCCGATGCCAGGCTAGACCGGATATTCTTCACCGGCTCAGGCTCGGAATCCGTGGACACGGCCTTGAAGATCGCGCTCGCCTATCAGCGCTCGATCGGCCAGGGCACGCGCACACGATTGATCGGCCGCGAGCGCGGCTATCACGGCGTCGGCTTCGGCGGCATTTCCGTCGGCGGCATCGTCAACAATCGCCGGGTCTTCCCGCAGCTTCCCGGTTCCGGTCATCTGCGTCACACCCATGATCCTGCCAGGAATGCCTTCGTCAAGGGCCAGCCGGAGCATGGCGCCGAACTCGCCGACGATCTCGAAAGGCTGGTGGCGCTGCATGGCGCCGAGACGATCGCCGCCTGCATCGTCGAGCCCGTCGCCGGTTCGACCGGCGTGCTGATCCCGCCGAAGGGCTATCTCGAAAGGCTGCGGGCGATCTGCGACAAACACTGCATCCTGTTGATCTTCGACGAGGTGATCACCGGCTTCGGCCGCCTCGGTGCCGCCTTCGCAACCGATTATTTCGGCGTGACGCCGGATATCGTCACCACCGCCAAGGGCCTCACCAATGGCGCGATCCCGATGGGGGCCGTCTTCGCCAGCCGTAAGGTGCACGACGCGCTGATGCATGGGCCGAAAGGCCAGATCGAGCTCTTTCACGGCTACACCTATTCCGGCCATCCGGCCGCCTGCGCCGCCGGCATCGCCACGCTTGACATCTATCGCGACGAAGGCCTGATGACGCGCGCCGCGGAACTGCAGGAGGACTGGCATTCGGCCATCCATTCGCTGAAAGGCCTGCCGAACGTCATCGACATCCGCACCATCGGCCTGATCGCCGGCATCGAGCTCACACCGCGCGACGGCGCGCCCGGCGCCCGCGCCTATGACGTCTTCGTCGACTGCTTCGAGAAGGGGCTGATGATCCGCGTCACCGGCGACATCATCGCCTTCTCGCCGCCGCTGATCGCCGAGAAGAGCCATATCGGCGAGATCGTCTCGATCCTCGGTGAGGCGCTGAAGCGGGCGAAGTAGTAGGATGGGCGACTCGGGAATGATCGCTGCGGGCGCTTAACCCCTCCCACCTGTGAGAGGGGCATTCACGCCATGCCTGAAGCGGCTCACCGTACCAAAATCGCCCGGAAATCATTGACATTCGTGCCCGTCGGCCCGGGCACGAACAGGTCTCCGCTCACCGAAAAGGCGGACCAGGCGTCGTGGCCGGCGAGATGGGCACGCGGGTCGATGCCTGCCGCGCGCATGCGGGCGATGCTCGCCCCATCGACAAAGGCACCGGCATTGTCTTCCGAGCCGTCGATGCCGTCCGTGTCGGCGGCAAGCGCATCGATCCCGGCAACGCCGTCGATGTCCAGCGCCAGCGACAGCAGAAGCTCGCTGTTGCGCCCGCCCTTGCCGTAGAGGTCGCCGGAAATGGTGACCGTGGTCTCGCCGCCGGAAAGCAGCACGACGGGTTTTGTAAACGGACGGTTCCGTGCGACCACCTCGCGCGCCAGCGCCGCATGCATGCGGCCGATGTCGCGCGCCTCGCCCTCGATCGCGTCCGAGAGAATGACCGCCTCGATGCCCGCCTCGCGGGCGCGCGCCGCAGCCGCCTCGAGCGACACGGCCGCGGAGGCGATCACATGGACCTCGTTGCCGGCAAAGGCACGGTCATCCGGGCTCGGCGCGCGGGCGGCATCGGAGGCGAGGTGCGCCATCACCCTCTCCGGCAAGGTCAGGGCGTATCGGGCAACGATAGCGCGCGCTTCCTCGAGGCTCGACCGGTCCGGCACCGTCGGCCCGGAGGCGACGAAGGCCGGGTTGTCGCCGGGGACGTCGGAAACGACGAGGCTGACGACCCGTGCCGGCGATGCCGCCAGGGCGAGCCGTCCGCCCTTGATGCGGGAAATATGTTTGCGGACGACGTTCATCGCCGAAATCGGCGCCCCGGAGGCAAGCAGCGCCCGGTGGACGGCGATCTCGTCCTCAAGCGTCAGGCCCTCGGGCGGCGCCGGCAATAGCGCCGAACCGCCGCCGGAGATCAGCGCCACCACGAGATCGTCTTCGGCCAGCCCTTCCACCCGTTCGATGAGCGCCGAAGAGGCGACGAGCCCTGCCTCGTCCGGCACCGGATGCGCCGATTGCAGCACCTTGATGCGCTTGCATGCCTCGATCGGTCCGTGCCGGGCGACGACAACGCCCTCGAGCGGACCGTCCCAGAGCCGCTCGAAGGCCGCCGCCATCTGGCTTGCCGCCTTGCCGGCGCCGACAACGATCGTCCGCCCCCTTGGTCGCGCCGGCAGATGCGCGCGGATGGCGGCCTCGGGATCCGCCGCCGTGACGGCGGCTTGGAAGAGGGCGGTCAGAAAGGAACGCGGCTCGATCAACGTCATCAAATCAAATCCGGGTTGGTTACGGGATAATGTCTCAGATCCTATTCGATCTAAGGATGAATTCGGCAGCAAGTTAAAGCGCTGCAGCGACCTTCGCGCGTCTGAACGAGACATTACAGCGCCGCGCGTCTTATGAGACGTGCAAAGGTCGCTGTAGCAATTTGAATTGCTGCATGTCTTTGCCCTTTAATCGACGTCGATTAAAGGAGACATGCAGTAGGCGCCGTAGCCCGAAAATGGAGACGACTCCGTCGCCGCGGCCCCGCCGCCCTCAGCGCAATTCGGCGCGAGCGCGCGGCCTGGTGTCGTTGCGCTCGTGCTGGAATACCGCCGGCGGCAGCGGCGGCAGCCCGCGGATGATGTCTGCCCCCTTCTCGCCCACCATGATCGTCGGGCCGTTGGTGTTGCAGGAGGGCACCCGCGGCATGACCGAGCTGTCGCAGACGCGAAGCCCCTCGATCCCACGGACCCGGAGCTCGGGATCGACGACGGCCAGGGCATCGGTCCCCATCTTGCAGGTGCCGACCGGGTGATGGTCGGTCTTGGCGTTGGCGCAGCCATAATCGAAGAGCTGCTGTTCGGTCCCGATCTCCGGCCCCGGCAGCCGTTCGGCCAGGACGAAAGGCTTGAGTGCGGGCTGCTGCATGATCTCGCGTGCGATCCTGAGGCCCTCGAGGGACATTTCGCGGTCGTGCGGATCCTCCCAGTAGTTTGGGTCGATCAGCGGTGCCGCGTTCGGATCGGCGGAGGAAAGCCGCACAGTGCCGCGCGAGCGCGGATGCAGATAGGCGGAATTGAGGGTGACGCCGGCATTCCTGAGCCGGGCGACGCCCGCCTCAATGCCCGAGCCGAGGCCGAGATGAAACTGGATATCCGGCGAGCGGGCGTCCGGGTCCGCATACCAGAAGCCGCCGGTCTCGAAGAGCGAAGAGGCGACGGGACCGGTGCGGAACAGCACATATTGCAGCCCGGCCCAAAGAGTGCGGTGCAGCTTCGCCACACTGTCATAGGTGTGGTCGCCGGTGCATTCTGAGATGACGAACAGGTCGAGGTGGTCCTGGAGATTGCCGCCGACGCCGGGGAGATCGTGCCGCACCTCAACGCCGACCGAGCGCAGGTGATCGGCCGGGCCGATGCCGGATTGCAGAAGCAGCTTCGGCGATCCGATAGCGCCCGAGGTGACGAGCACCTCGCGCTCGGCCCGGATGGTTTCGATGCCCTTGTCCATCAGGACTTCGACGCCGACTGCGCGCCGGCCTTCGAGCAGAACGCGAGCGACCCGGGCACCCGTGCGCACCGTCAGGTTCTTCCGTTCCTTGATCGGCGCCAGGTAGGCGAGCGAAGCCGAGGAGCGCCGGCGATTACGCTGGGTCAGTTGGTAGAAGCCGATCCCCGCCTGCCGGCTGCCATTGAAATCAGGATTGTAGGGGATGCCGAGCTCCTGGCCGGCGCGGATATAGGCCTCGCAGATCGGCAGCGCCGAGACCGGCATCGACACGCCGAGCGGCCCGCCATAGGCATGGTAATCGTCGGCAAAGCGCTCATTGTCCTCGGCGCGCTTGAAATAGGGGAGCACGCTGCGATAGTCCCAGCCGCTGCAACCGTCCTCGCTTGCCCAGCGATCGTAGTCGACCGCGTTGCCGCGCGTATAGAGCTGCGCATTGATCGACGAGCCGCCACCGATCACTTTCGCCTGGGTGTAGCGCAGCACTCTGCCGTTCATGTGCTTTTGCGGCACCGTTTGCCAGCCCCAACTCGCCACGCCCTTGGTCATCTTCGCAAAGCCCGCCGGCATGTGGAACAGCGGGTTCCAGTCGCCGCCGCCGGCCTCGAGGAGCAGCACCTTGACCGTCGGATCCTCGCTCAAGCGGTTGGCCAGCACGCAGCCGGCAGGTCCGGCACCAGTGATGATGTAGTCGTAGCGCATTCAATTCGTCCTCAAGCTCCGCGCTTGCCGCGCGCGATCATTTAGGTTCATTGCAGCTTGGCCGCTTGGCTGCCCCTCACAGCCGTCCGATCGACAACCCGCCATCCGCCTGGATCACCGAGCCGGTGGCGAAGCCGAACCTGCCGCTTGCGAGCCCGGCAACGATATTGCCGATATCGTCCGGCTCGCCCCAGCGCCGCATCGGCACCAGGCCGCCGGCAATCAGGCCGTCGTATTTGGCGGAAACCGTTGCCGTCATGTCGGAGCGGATGATGCCGGGGCGGACCTCGAAGACGGCGATGCCGGTCTCGGCAAGCCGCAGCGCCAGCCCCTGGCTGAAGGCGGCGAGTCCCGCCTTGCTCATGCAATAGTCGAGCCGTTCCGGCGAGCTCATCGCCGCCGACACCGAGGTTATGTTGACGATCGAACGCGGCGCGACGGCTTGCGCGGCAAGCATCGCCTTCACGACCGCCTGGGTGAAGAAGACGGTGCCACGCAGATTGACGCCGATGATCGCGTCGAAATTCTCAGGCCTCAAGTCGAGGAAATCGCCGCGCACGACGGAGGCGATGCCGGCATTGTTGACGAGGCAATCGATCCGGCCGAACGCATCGACCACTGCGTCGACGGTCGCGTGATGGGTTCCGATATCGGCGAGATCCGCCCGCAGGAAGATCGCGCGCGCCCCGAGCGCCTCGAGATCGGCAATCGCCGGGTCGACCCCCTCCGCATCGCCGATGCCGGTAATGGCGATGTCGAAGCCGCTTGCCGCCAGCGCGCGGGCGATGCCGAGCCCTATGCCGCGCCGGCCGCCGGTGACGATCGCGATCGGACGTGCCGCTTCCGTCATGACCGGATCTCCTCCCTGGCGATATGATCGGCGACGCGCAACGCCTGGGCGGCGACCGTCAGCGCCGGATTGACAGCCGCTGAAGTCGGCAGGAAGCCGGCATCGACGACGAAAAGATTGGGATGATCGAAGGCGCGGCAGTAGGTGTCGAGCGGCGCCTTTTCCGGATCATTACCGATCCGGACCGTTCCGCATTGATGCGATGGCGTGCGCTTGTCGAAGGCGCGCGCCAGCACGACCGGAAAACCTGCCTGCCGGAGCACGGCCTTGAGCTTGGCGACGAGCTTCAGATGCGCCTGCCAGTTGGTGCGCACCCATTGCAGGACGATGCGCTCGCCATCGACCGTGACCCGGCTTTCCGGCGACGGCAGGTCCTCGCTCATGGCGTAGAAGTCGATGGCGCGGGCTGAAACCCGGTCCAGCAGCCATTCCGGCGTCGAACGCAAATTCGCCTTGAGGATTGCGCCGGAGACGCGGCCGAGAAGCTGGATATTGCCCAGCGGCGGCCCGCCGCCGCCGTCCGACAGATAGAAATCATTGAGCCCGAAGGTCTTCTGGTAGACGGAATCGTTGCGGTACCAGGGACTGACCGCAATGACCGCGCTCGAATTGTGGTTCATGAAATTGCGGCCGACCTGGTCGGAGCGGTTGGCGAGACCGGCGGGATTGCGCTCGTCGGCCGAGCGCAACAGGAGCACGGCCGACTGGACGGCGCCCGCCGAAAGGACGACGATTTTCGGCGTCACCCGTTGCTCCGTACCGCCCTCTAGATAGTGCACCGTCTCGATCGCCTTGCCGTCGGGCGCGGTGGAAAGTCGGGTCACGCGCGATCCGGTCTGCAGCCGCACATTCGGAAATTCGAGCGCCTTCGCCAGCGCCGCGGTTTCGGCGTCCATCTTTCCGTCGAAACTGTTCGGATGTGCGTCCCAGGGCGTTTTGCCCTTGGCGAGCCAACGATCGATGTCGACCCCGAGCGGCAACGAATAGGGATGCAGGCCGAGCCCCCGCAAGCGCTCGCGCACCTTGGCGATTGCCGGCTCGTCCGGCACCGGCCGATGTGGATAGTCGTTCGAGTGCGGGGGCTCGGTCGGATCCTCGCCGAGGCACCCGCGCACCTGGTATAGCTCTTCGGCCTTCGCATACCACGGCTCGAGTTCCTCATATCGAAAAGGCCACGCCGGCGAGATGCCATCAAGATGGATCATCTCCTCGAAATCCTCACGTCGGTAGCGGGTGAGTACCGCACCGTAGAACTTCGAATTGCCGCCGACATTGTAGTAGTTTCCGGGATTGAAGCCGGGGCCGCCCGCCTCGTACCAAGTCTCCTTCGGTCGGAATCGGCCGCGCTGGAAGATCGCCCGCTGATCGCGGTTTTCCGGCCGGTCCTCGATATGGCCACCCGCTTCCAGGATGAGGATTTCCGCACCCGAAGGGGCAAGACCCGCCGCGACGGTGGCGCCGCCGATACCCGAACCGATGATGACGACATCCGGCTCTCTCACCGCGGCCGCGCTCATGCGATGCGATTCTCGCTCTCGGGATCGAAGAAGACCGCCTTGTCGAGATTGAAGGCAAGGCGCGACGTCTGGCCGGGGGCGATGCGGGCATCGGCCCGGAGCCGGGCGATGATCTCCTTGCCGCCGAGCCGGGTGACGGCAAAGGTGTCGGAGCCGGCCGGCTCGACCACTTCAATCAGGCAGTCGCCTTCGGCGACGAACTTCGCATTGCGGTCGGCGCCGTCCGGATCGGTCAGCGCCTCCGGACGGATACCGAAGACGACCTGTCTGCCGGCATAAGCGGACAGCGCGCCGTCATGCGGCACGGGAAGCCTCAGTGGTTCGGCATTCGGCCGCTCCAGCGCCACGGCGACCTGGGCGCCCTGGGTCTCGACGCGGACGCTCAGCAGGTTCATCGCTGGCGAGCCCATGAAATCGGCGACGAACATGTTGGCCGGGTTATTGTAGATCTCCGCCGGCGTGCCGAACTGCTGCAGCACGCCGTCCTTGAGCACCGCGATCTTGGTCGCAAGCGTCATCGCCTCGATCTGGTCATGCGTCACATAGACGATCGTCGTCTTCATGCGGCCGTGCAGGCGCTTGATCTCGGTGCGCATGTCGACGCGCAGCTTGGCATCGAGGTTCGACAGCGGCTCGTCGAAAAGGAAGACCTGCGGTTCGCGCACGAGCGCCCGTCCCATGGCGACGCGCTGACGCTGGCCGCCGGAGAGCTGGCTCGGCTTGCGGTCGAGCAGGTGGCCGATCTGCAGCATGTCGGCGACCTGCTTAATGGCCTTGTCGCGTTCCTCCTTCGGCACGCCACGGATCTCCATGCCGAAGGCAATGTTGCCGGCGACCGTCATGTTCGGATAGAGCGCGTAGGACTGGAACACCATGGCGATGTCGCGCTTCGACGGGTGCAGGCCCGAGACCGAGCGGCCGTTGATGGCGATGTCGCCGGAGCTGATCGGCTCCAGCCCCGCAATCGTGTTCAGAAGGGTCGACTTGCCGCAGCCGGAGGGGCCGACGAGCACGAGGAAGCCGCCCTCCTCGATCTCGAGGCTGATGTCCTTCAGGATCTCGAGCGAGCCGTAGGACTTGCGCAGGTTGCTGATCTTCAGGAATGACATGGGCTTATCCTTTCACGGCGCCGGACATCAGCCCGCGAACGAAGTAGCGGCCCGACACGATATAGACGATGAGCGTTGGCAGGGCGGCGAGGATCGCGCCGGCGAAGTGGACGTTGTATTCCTTGACCCCGGTCGAGGAGCTGACGAGATTGTTGAGCGCGACCGTCATCGGGGTCGAGAAGGGGCCGGAGAAGGAAGCGCCGAACAGGAAGTCGTTCCAGATATTGGTGAACTGCCAGATGACCGAGACGACGATGATCGGTCCGGAGGACGGCAGCATGATGCGCCGGAAGATCTGGAAGAAGCCGGCGCCGTCGATCTGCGCCGCACGCACCAGTTCGGTCGGAAACGCCTCGTAGTAATTGCGGAAATAGAGCGTCGTGAAGCCGATGCCGTAGACCACATGGACGAGGATCAGCCCGGAGATCGAGCCGGCAAGGCCGAGAATGCCGAGAATCCGCGCCATAGGGATCAGCACGATCTGGAACGGGATGAAGCAGGAAAGCAGCAGCATGCCGAAGAAGATGTTCGCGCCGGGGAAGCGCCACTTGGTCAGCACATAGCCGTTTAGCGCACCAATGATGGTCGAGATCGCCACGGCCGGAACGACCATCAGGATCGAGTTGATGAAGAACGGGCGAAGGCCGGTCGGCTGCACGCCGATCTGCGCCGTCGACCAGGCGGAAAGCCATGGCTCGATCGTCCAGGTCTCAGGCAGGTTCAGCATGCCGCCGCGGCGGATCTCGTCGAGCGGCTTCAGAGAGTTCACGACCATCACATAGAGCGGCAGCAGCGAGTAGAGCGCGAAGAGGACCAGCGCCAGGTATATCAGCGCCCGTGTCAGCCGGTTGTGCGAGATGACATTTTCTGGACTGGGAGCGCCCATCAGCGTTTTCCTCCCCGAACTTCGGAATAGAGATAGGGAATGATGATCGAGAAGATCATCACCATCATGATGATCGCCGACGAGGCGCCGATCGCCATCTGGTTGCGCGTGAAAGTGTAGGAATACATGAAGGTCGCCGGCAGTTCTGTCGCCTGGCCCGGCCCGCCGCCGGTGAGCGCTATGATGAGGTCGTAGGCCTTGATCGCGAGATGGGCGAGAACGACGAAGGCCGAGAGGAAGACCGGACGCATCAGCGGAATGATGATGCGCCGATAGATGGTCGGCGTCGTCGCCCCGTCGATCTGGGCGGCTTTGATGATCTCGTTGTCGACGCCGCGAAGGCCCGCCAGGAACATCGCCATGATGAAGCCGGTCGATTGCCAGACGGCGGCGATGACGACGCAATAGATCGCGAAGTTGCGGTCCTTGATCCAGTCGAATGAGAAACTCTCCCAGCCCCAGAGGTGCATGGTGTTCTCGAGCCCGATGCCGGGGTCGAGGAACCATTTCCAGGCCGTTCCCGTGACGATGAAGGAGAGCGCCATCGGGTAGAGATAGATCGGCCTGAGGAGCCCCTCCGCCCGGATCTTCTGGTCGAGCAGGATGGCGAGCGCCAGGCCCAGGATCGAGCAGATCGCGATGTAGAGGGTCGCGAAGATCGCCAGATTGCTGATCGCCCGCCACCAGTGTGGCAGGGCCCAGAGCCTCGAATAATTGCTCAAGCCGACGAAATCATAGGAGGGCAGCATGCGGCTGTTCGTCATCGACAGGAAGCCGGTATAGACGATGAAGCCGTAGACGAAGACCAGGACTATCAGAAAGCTGGGGGCAAGCACGAGCTTCGGCAGAAGCTCCTGCAGCCGGGCGCGGCTATCCATGTTCGTTACCACCGTTGACG
Source organism: Sinorhizobium alkalisoli (assembly GCF_008932245.1). Taxonomy (NCBI): domain Bacteria; kingdom Pseudomonadati; phylum Pseudomonadota; class Alphaproteobacteria; order Hyphomicrobiales; family Rhizobiaceae; genus Sinorhizobium; species Sinorhizobium alkalisoli. The sequence goes on from NZ_CP034909.1 coordinate 3,283,341, forward strand.
CATTGTTTCGTTCAAACCGCCCGAATACCCCTCACCTGGCTCTCTCCTCCACTGTGCAGAGAGCACCGGGCATCAACCCGCGACCTGAGGGACACGAGGGCACTGGAGCTTGCCGCGGGTCCTTCTCCCCGCGCGCGGGGAGAAGGTGCCGGTCCACCCTCCGCAGCTGCTGCGGAGGACGGGCAGGCGGATGAGGGGCAGTGACCGCCCCTACTTCGCCGCCTCGACAGCCGAGACGAGCTCCTCGACCGCTTCCTCCGAGTTGATCTCGCCGTTGAAGTGACGGGTCACCACGTCATAGATGGCGTTCTTGACGGAGGCCGGATTGGCATGGCCATGCGCCATTGAGCCGTAAAGCGTGCCGTTCGCATTGGCCTCTGCAAGGTCCTTGATGCCTTTCTTGCCGCAGTCGTCGAAATCGGTGTCCGGAACGTCGGTGCGGGCTGGTACCGAACCCTTGACCACGTTGAAGGCTGACTGGAAGGTCGGGCTTTCGATCGCCGAGGCCATCGCCAGCTGCGCCGGGACCTTTTCTTCTGAGACCTTGAACATCGCGAACTGGTCGGAGTTGAAGGTGACCGAGCCTTGCGTTCCGGGGAAGCGGATGCAGACGAAGTCCTCGCCCGGCTTCTTGCCGGCCTTCAGGAACTCGCCCTTCGCCCAGTCGCCCATGAACTGCAGGCCGGCCTTGTCCTCGATCACCATCGACGAGGCGAGATTCCAGTCGCGGCCGGAGAAGTTGTCGTCCACATAGGAGCGGAGCTTCGTCATCCGGTCGAAAGCCTCCTTCATCTTGTCGCCGCCGAGTGCTGCCGGATCGAGGTCGATGAAGGCTTGCTTGTAGAAGTCGTTGCCGAGCGAGAGTACGACCGCGTCGAAGATCGTCGCGTCCTGCCAAGCCTGGCCGCCATGGGCAACGGGCGTGATGCCCTGCTCCTTGAAATTGTCGAGCAGTGCGATCAGCTCCTCCCAGGTCGTCGGCTCCTTGCCCCCGGCCTTGTCGAGCGCCGCCTTGTTGATCCACACCCAGTTGGTCGAATGGACGTTCACCGGAGCGGCGATCCAGTGGCCGTCATATTTCGAGAACTGCTGTAGCGCGCCCGGGATGACCTTCTCCCAGCCCTCCTTTGCGGCCACCTCGTCGAGATTGCCGAGCGCGCCTTCCTTGGCCCAGTCGAGAATGTCGAAGCCGAGCATCTGCACTGCCGTCGGCGCGTTTCCGGAGGTGACGCGCGCGCGCAATACCGTCATCGCCTCCGTGCCGCCGCCGCCGGCGACCGGCATGTCCGTCCAGCCGATGCCCTTGCTTTCCAGATCCTTCTTCAGAACGTCGAGTGCCGCCGCCTCGCCGCCGGACGTCCACCAGTGCAGCACTTCCACATTCTCGGCTGCACGCGCGGCGGTCGCCGCGAACATCAAAGCCGCAACCGCTGTCGTCGTCATCAACTTGCGCATCGTTTTCCTCCCGTTTGCAAGTTACCGAAGCGGGGAATCTCCGCCCGCCTACTCTTTCCTTGCCGCCCCCGCTCGTTTCCGGCGGGACGGCATCGCCCGCGGCTTCTGCCGCAAGCCTAATCAAGATGTTACACCCTTTCCCCGGTCAGGACGACTTCACCCTTAGCCGGACCATCTTCCAGCAGGCGTCTCCCCATCTAGCGCGGCATCCACCAGTTGGTACGCTCGCCGATATGCATGTTGAGCGTCTTCGTTTCCGTGTAGTCCTCGACCGCATGGCGCCCGAGTTCACGGCCGAGACCCGACTGCCGGTAGCCGCCGAAGGGCAGTTCCGCAGCGCCATCCATGAAGGTGTTCATCCAGACCGTACCGGCGCGCACCCGCCGCCCGACCGTCAGGCACGTATCGAAGCCACGGCTCCAGACAGCGGCCGAGAGCCCGTAATCGATCGAGTTGGCAATGCGGATCGCCTCTTCCATAGTCTCGAAAGTAAGCACCGAGAGGACCGGCCCGAAGACTTCCTCGCGCGCCACCGCCATGTCCGGCCGCACGGCCGAGAGGATGGTCGGCGCCATGAACTGCCCCATGCCGAGCTCGAGCGCCGCGCCGCCCCCGGCGACGGTGGCGCCATCATTCGCCGCGGCAGAAACATAGCCGGTAATCTTTTCCAGGTGTTCAGGCGTGATGATCGCTCCGACCTGAGTATCCGGGTCGAGGGGATCGCCGACCTTGACCTTGGCCGCGAGGCTGGCGATGCGTGCCGTCACCTCCTCGGCAATCTCGCGATGCAGGATCAGCCGCGAGCCGGCATTGCAGCATTCGCCTGCGTTGAAATAGGCGCCGAAAACGGCGGCATCGACGAATTCTTCGAGATTGGCGTCGGGGAAGACGATCTGCGGGTTCTTGCCGCCGAGCTCGAGCGAGACCTTCTTCAGCGTCTGGGCGGCATTGGCCATTGTGAGCCGGCCGACCCCCGTCGACCCGGTGAAGGAGACCATGTCGACTTCCGGATGGCTGGTGAGCGGCGCGCCCGCCTCCGGCCCGGTTCCGACGATGATGTTGACGACGCCGGCCGGCAAGCCGGCGGCCTCGAGGATTTCGCCGAGGACGAGCGTCGAGCCCGAGGTGAGTTCCGATGGCTTCACGACGGCGGTGCAGCCGGCCGCGAGCGCGAAGGGCAGTTTCTGGCTGACAATCAGGAAGGGGAAATTCCAGGGCGTGACGATCGAGACGACGCCGATTGCCTCGCGCAGCACGACGCCGAGCGTGCCGTCGCCGAGCGTGTTGTAGCTTTCGCCGGAAAGCTCGCGGGCGAGTGCCGCGGCATAGCGCCAGATGTCAGCCGCGCCCGCAAGCTCGCCCTTTGCCTGGCTGATCGGCTTGCCGGATTCGATCGCGTCGAGAAAGGCAAGCTCGTCTGCACGTGCGGCAATCATGTCGGCCGCACGCAGGAGGATCAGCGAACGCTCCGCCGCGGTCATGCGCGGCCAGGGACCGTCGTCGAAGGCGCGCCGTGCCGCGGCGATCGCCCGTTCCGCATCCGCCCGTGTCGCCGCCTGATAGCGGCTGACGACGACGCCGTGGCCGGGCGCGACGCGTTCAATCGTCCGGCCTTCGGCGCCCGCAACCCATTGGCCGTCGATCAGCATGCGGAATTCGCGCACCTTATAATCGCCGAGCCCCTTCGGCCGCACCAGAACCGTCATCACCATTCTCCCTTGAAACGGGCTTCGCGTTTCTCGCCGAAGGCGGCGATGCCTTCCTTGAGGTCGCCTGTCTTGGCGACGAGGATCGAGCCCAGCGCCTCGACCGCGGCGCCCTTGTCCTCGCCATTCGCCGAGGCAATCATCAGTTTCGACACTTCAAGCGCCGCGGGACCGCGGGAGGCCACACGCGCCCCATAGTCCCGCGCCTCCCGCATCACCGTTCCCGGTTCGACCACGAGATCGACCAGGCCCTCGGCCTTCGCCTCTTCGCCCGAGAACATCTCACCGCCGAGGACCATGCGCCGCACGATCTGCGCGCCAAATCGGGCGACGAGGCGCTGCGTGCCGGACCAGCCGGGCACCATTCCGAGGCTCGTCTCCGGCAGGCCGATCTTCACGTGTTTCTCGGCGATCCGGATATCCGCGGCCGCCGCGAGTTCCAGCCCGCCGCCGAGCGCATGGCCGTTGAGCGCCGCGATCACCGGCACGCGCAGCGTTGCCAGCCGCTCGAAGACCCGATGGCCAAAGCGTACCCAATCGTGGCCGAATGCCTGCGGCTCCATGGCGCCCCAGGCCTTTATGTCGCCGCCGGCAGAGAAGGCCTTGCCCTCGCCGGTCAAGATCGCGACGCGCACGGCACGATCCGCCTCGACCCTGTCGCAGGCGGCGGCGAGCGCCTTCAGCATGTCGAGGTCGAAGGCATTGAGCCTTTCCGGCCGCGCGATCGTCAGGATCGCAATCGCACCGTCGACTTCGACGCGAATCCGGTCGTCAGCCATCGGCGCCTCCCACAATCGTCCGCCGCGGCTTGGCCGGCAAGCTGAGCCCGATCGGCGCCTCCTGAAACAGCGCCGCATCCATAACCTTCAGCCCGTCGGAAACGAGAAGCGGAAATTCGGACTGCCCGAGAACATGCTCCTGAAGATCGACGCCCGGCGCAATCTCCGTGAGCATGATTCCTTCCGGCGTCAGCTTCATCACCGCGCGCTCGGTGACATAGGTCACGTCCTGCCCCTGCTCGATGGCCCGCCGGCCGGAGAAGGTGACATGCTCGACGCGATCGACGAGCTTCTTGAGCTTGCCTTCCTTCTCGATGACGAGCCGCCCGTCGGCGACCGCGAGCCGGGCGCCGGCATTGAACATGCCGGAAAAAACGATCTTTCTGGCACGCGCGGTGATGTCGACGAAGCCCCCTGCCCCCGCCGTCACATGCGGCCGGAAGCTGAGCTTCGAGACATTGACCGAGCCCGTTCGGTCGATTTCCAGGAAGGACAGCAGCGAAGCATCGAAGCCCGCCCCCTGGAAGTAGGTGAACTGATGCGGCGACGGCATGAACGCGTCGGCATTCGCGGCGCAGCCGAAGGCGAAATCGAGAAGCGGAACGCCGCCGACCGCGCCCTGCTCGATCACCCAGGTCACGGCCCCGTGCAACCCTTCTTCAAGGAGGATCCGCGGGACGTTGGCGGAGATGCCGAAGCCGAGATTGACGGCACTTCCGGCCTCGAGCTCCTGCGCGACGCGACGCGCGATCACCTTCTGAATGTTGAATTCCGGCAGGCGGAAGCTGTCGAGCGGGCGGAAGATCTCGCCGGAAATCGCCGGGTCGTAGAGCGTCTGCGTCGTCTGCTTCTGTTCGGGATCGACGACGATATAGTCGACGAGCACGCCGGGAACGCGCACGTCATGGGGCTTGAGCGAACCCTCCCTTGCGAGGCGCTTCACCTGGGCAATGACGATTCCACCATTGTTGCGGGCGGCAAGCGCCTGGTCGAGACCGCCGAGATAAGCGCCTTCATGTTCATAGGTGAGATTGCCGCGCTCGTCCGCCGTGGTCGCGCGGATGATCGCGACCTCAGGGGCGATCGCCTTGAAATAGAGCCAGTCCTCGCCCTCGAAGGAAATCTTCTTCACGACCGGCTCGGCGGCGGCCGCCGCATTCATGGCACAGCCTTCGCGCGACGGATCGACGAAGGTGTCGAGCCCGACCTTGGTCATCACCCCCGGTCGCCTGGCCGCCGCCTCGCGATGCATGTCGAAGAGGATGCCGGAGGGGATGTTATAGGCGGCGACGTCGTTGGCGCCGATCATCTGCCAGATCAGCGGCGGCTCCGCACTCGACGGCCCGGATGGGTAGGAGCCGCCAATGATCCGCTTGAGCAGATCCTTCCTGGCAATGTGGTCGACCCCCTTGATGCCGCTCATGTCGCCGGCGGCGATCGGATGCAGGGTTGTCAGATCCCGCGGGTGGCCGGTCGCGTCGAAGCGCTCGCCGATCGCCTTCAGCATCAGGTCCGGGCAGCCAAGCCCGCTCGAGGAGGAGACGGAAACGACCGCGCCGTCCGGAATGAGGGCCGCCGCTTCGGCCGGGCTGATGTGCTTGCTGGAAAGTGCTGGTGTCGACCGCATGCGCTCAAAGCCCCGTTTCGATCTGCACCGCCATGCCGCTGGCGGCGGACTTTGCAACCGCGAGGCCGGCCGCAAGCGACCAGACGCCGTCCTCGCCTGTCGCCGAAGGGCTGCCCTTCCCTTCGATGGCGGCATGAAAGGCCTGAAGCGCCGTCTCATAGAGATTGGAGTGGTCGAGCGGCAGGTCGAATTCACCGTCTTCATTGCGCAAAGTGACGGTGCCGACCGGGCGCTGCGTCATCACGTTGCGCCCGATGAGAGAGCCATCCGTGCCGTGGACCTCCAGGCCGGTCTCCGCATATTTCGTCGTGAAGGCGTCGTGGAACTGGGCGATGACGCCGGAGCGGAAGCGCAGGACGCCCATTACGCCGTCCTCGAGCCCCTCCTTGCTGAGACCAGCGCTGTGGCTGATCGCCACCGCCTCGATGGGGTCATCGTCGAGCACGAAGCGCAGCGTGTCGGCGTCATGGACGGTGATATCGAGGATGACGCCGCCGCCCGCCTCCGGTCTGTCGAGCCGCCAGCCCTGCAGATGTGGCGGCAGATAAACCGCGTGAAAGACGCGCGCCGCGATCGGCCTGCCGATCCGGCCGGCGGCGATCGCCTCGCGCATTGCGCGGTGGGTGGCCGCATTGCGCAGGTGGTGATTGGTGCCGAGCACGACGCCGGCCTCGCAGGCCTTCAGCACCATTTCGCAGGCGTCGTTGAGGGTGAGGGCCAGCGGCTTCTCGCAGAGCACGTGCTTGCCGGCTCGGATTGCTGCGAGCGCCTGCTCGCGATGCAATTCGTTGGTCGTCGAAATATAGACCGCCTGGATGTCCGGATCGCCGACCAGCTCATCGACGCTGGCGACCGACTTGGCGATGCCGTTTTCCTGGGCGTAAGTGGCGCCGCGTTCGGCGCTCGAACTCATCACCGAGACGACGTCGCCGCCGGCCGCACGGATGGCGCCGATCACCCACTCGCGCGCGATCGTGCTCGCGCCGATCAGTCCCCAGCCAATCATGGCGAAACCTCCTTTACCTTGTGGTCGATCGGCGCACCGCAGCTTTGGCGGACGACGAGCCGCACCGGACTGACGATCGCTTGCGCGTCCGCTTGGCCCGCACCGATCTGCTTCAACAGCAATTCCGCCGCACGCTCGCCCATGCCCTGCGGATCGACCGAGACCGTGGTCAGCGCCGGCACCGCCGTCTTCGCCTCGATGACGTCGTCGAAACCGATCACGGCGAAATCCGCGCCCGGCTCGAGCCGCCGCGCTCTGAGCCCGTCGCAGACGCCGAAGGCGACCGCGTCATTGAAGCAGAGTGCAGCCGTCGGCCGCTCCTTCAGCATCATCGCCTGTTCGATGGCGGTGACCCCGCCGGCGCGCGACGGCGCCGAACCGATGACGAGTTCCTCCGGCACATCCAATCCCGCCTCGCCAAGGGCATCGCGGTAGCCGCGCATGCGCGCCTCGAAGACGGCCGTATCGGCAAAGCCGCCGAGAAAGGCGATGCGGCGGTGACCGCGCTCGACCAGATGGCGGACTGCCGCAACGGCGCCAGCATGATTGTCGGAGGTCAGCGACGAAACCCCGGCGCCCGCAATGTCGCGAACGACGAGCACGACGGGAATGCCGCTGGCGACGAGCGGTGCGAGATCGGCGGCCGTCGTGCCTCGAGACGGCGAAATGATCAAACCGGAGACGCCATGCTCGCGCATCGAGGCGACGACCTCGCGTTGGCGTTCAATTTTCTCTCCAGTGTTGGCAAGGAACTGCACGAAGCCCGCGGACTGCACGACCGAATCGACTCCGACGGCAAGCTCCGCAAAGAAGCTGTTGGTGAGATCATTGACGACGATGCCGATGATCTTCGATTTCGCCTGGCGCAGATTGGCGGCGCTGCGATTGTAGACATAGCCGAGTTCGCGAATGGTGGCATTCACCTTCGCTCGCGTCACTTCATTGACGAGCGGGCTGCCCTGCAAGACGAGCGACACGGTCGACTTCGACACACCGGCGGCGCGCGCAATGTCGACGACCGTCACCCGCTCCCTTGCCATGAATGCCTCCTCACCAGTTTTTCATTTCTGGATGCTACATAATTGGATCGTTCCAATGTCGTCAAGGGGGATTCGTTCACATTTTTTTACCGGCGATGGAGTCGCTAAGGCGGTTGCGCCATGGGCTAAGGGGAAGGCATTGATCAATAAAGACTTGCAATTTCATAGGTTTGCTCTCTGGCCCAGCCGCGAAGCGCCGCCTGGGCCGGCACAAGAACCATGACGCGATCCCGCGCAGGCTCGAATTTTCTACCTTGTCTTTTGGAACGATCTAAATTACTCCTTCCGCAAACCTGAGGAGGATCAATGCCGATGACCAGCCTGCTGCTGCCGAACCGGGACGGCTCGCTTGAAGAATACCGGCTGCGCGGAACGCCGATCGCCCGACCCGCGGCGGCACCAAGCTTCAGCCGCATCGCCTATGCGGCCGCCCATGTCGTCTCCGATCCGCTCGCGGACGCCGATCCCTGGGGGCATCCGGCGATCGATTGGGAGGCGACCATGGCCTTCCGCCGTCACCTCTGGAGCCTCGGCTTCAAGATCGCCGAGGCGATGGATACCGCCCAGCGCGGCATGGGGCTTTCCTGGGCGGGCGCGCAGGAGCTGATCCGCCGTTCGCTTGCGGAGGCGCGCGGCGTCCCCGGCGCCGACCTTGCCTGCGGCGCCGGCACGGACCAGCTCTCCCCCGCGGAGGCGCGCTCCGTCGAGGACGTCATCGCGTCCTACGAGGAGCAGATCGGCTTCGTCGAGGCCGAGGGCGGGCGGGCGATCATGATGGCGAGCCGGGCGCTCGCCAGCGTCGCGCGCTCCGCAGACGACTACCGCCACGTCTACGGCCGCATCCTGTCCCAGGCGAGGGACAAGGTGGTGCTGCATTGGCTGGGCGACATGTTCGACCCGCAGCTCGAGGGCTATTGGGGCTCGACGAATTTCGAGGAGGCGCTGGAAACGGTGCTCTCCATCATTCGCGAGAACAGCGCCAAAGTCGAAGGAATCAAGATTTCGCTGCTCGACAATCGCAAGGAAGTAAAGCTTCGCAACGGCCTGCCGGAGGGCGTGCTCTGCTTCACCGGCGACGACTTCAATTATGCGGAACTGATCGAGGGTGACGGCGAGAAATGCAGCCACGCCCTGCTCGGCATCTTCGACGCCGTCGCGCCCTCGGCCTCAAAGGCCCTTGCAGCGCTTGCGGCCGGCGATCTCGCGACCTTCCGCGGCGTGATCGCGCCGACCGTACCGTTGTCGCGCAAGATCTTCGAGGCGCCGACGCAATATTACAAGGCCGGCGTCGTGTTTCTGGCCTGGCTCAACGGCCACCAGCGCCATTTCACCATGCCGGCCGGCCTGCAATCCGCCCGCGGTGTGCTGCACTATGCGGATATCTTCCGCCTCGCCGACCAGGCCAACGTGCTCGACCAGCCAGAACTCGCGGTGGGGAGAATGCGCCATCTGCTTGCGGTGCTGGGGGTGGAGCAGGGGGTATAGCGCGCGGGGGCCAGCGTATGGCCCTACACGCCGGCTCCTACAGTGGGATACACCCTCCCCAATTCTTCCCCTCAGGTGGGAGGGGCTTGGAGTCCGCGGCGATCGCCTGCGATCCCCATTACCCTTAGCGTCTGTCGCAACAGGCGAGATTTGGGGAAACGGTGCCGCCGAAAGAGCCCTTCCCACCTGTGGGGGGCTGTGGGGAGGGGTTGGGGAGGGGCAAGCGTTTGGCGCGTCCCGCCTCTTCAGAGTACCGGCGCCGCCAGTCCCCTCTTCGCCAGCATCGCGTCCGGACTCGGCAGCTTGCCACGGAAGGCCTTGTAGGCATCTTCCGGGTCGATCGCGCCGCCGATGGAATAGATGTGGGCCTTGAGTCTGGCCGCCATTTCCGGATCGAAGGGGTCGCCGGCTTCCTCGAAGGCGGCGAAGGCGTCGGCGTCGAGCACCTCCGACCACATGTAGGAATAGTAGCCGGCGGAATAGCCGTCGCCTGAAAAGACATGCAGGAAATGCGGGCTGCGATGGCGCATGACGATCGACGTCGGCATGCCGATCCTTTCGAGCGTCGCCGCCTCCAGCGCCAACGGGTCCGAGCCCGCCTCCGCCGTGTGATAGGCCATGTCCACGAGCGCCGACGAGGTGAATTCCACCGTCGCGAAGCCGGAATTGAAAGTCCGGGCGGCGAGTACTTTTTCGAGCAGCGCCTCGGGCATCGGCTCGCCGGTCCGGTAGTGCACGGCATAGGTTTTGAGGATGTCCGGCACGGTCAGCCAGTGCTCATAGAGCTGCGACGGCAATTCGACGAAATCGCGCGAAACGCCGGTGCCGGACACGGACGGATAGGTGACGTTGGAGAGCATGCCGTGCAACGCGTGCCCGAACTCGTGGAACAGCGTGCGGGCGTCGTCGAGCGAAAGCAGCGCCGGCTTGCCGTCGGCGGGCTTCGCGAAATTGCAGACATTGTAGATGATCGGGATTTCGCCGGTCGTGCCGTTCTTGAGCCGAAGCTTGTGCTGCGACTGGAACGAGCTCATCCAGGCGCCGGATCGCTTGGAGGAGCGGGCGAAATAGTCGCCAAGGAACAGCGCAACCAGCTTGCCCTGGACATCGCGGATCTCGAAAACGCGGACATCCGGGTGATAGGCGGCGAGGCCCTTCTTCTCCGTGGCCGTGATACCGAACAGGCGATGAGCGACGGCGAAACAGGCGTCGATGATCTTCTCGAGTTGCAGATAGGGCTTCAGTTCGCTTTCCGAGAAGCTGAATGTCCGGGCCCTCAGCTTTTCGGCATAGTGCCGCCAATCCCAGGGCATGACCTCGTGGTTTCGTCCTTCGGCGGCGATGAGCTTCGCAAGCTCCGCCTCTTCCTCGCGGGCGCGTGCGGCCGCCTTCTCCCAGACCTGCATCAGGAGGCCGTTCACCGTCTCGGGCGTCTTCGCCATGGTGTCGTCCAGCTTCAACGCCGCGTAATTCTCGTAGCCGAGCAGCCTCGCCTTTTCCGCCCGGAGTGACAGCGTCTCGGCGATTATGGCGCGGTTATCGGTATCGCCGCCATTTTCGCCGCGGGCGATCCAGGCCTTGAACGCCTGCTCGCGCAGGTCACGATTGTCCGAGAAGGTCAGGAAAGGCTCGATGATCGAGCGCGACAACGTCACCGCATATTTGCCGTCCTCTCCCCGGTCGCGCGCCGCCGCCGCCATGGCGTCCCGGAGGAAATCCGGCAGGCCCGCCAGTTCCTCCTCGCTCGCAAGCATCAGCGCCCACAGCTTCTCGTCCCCGAGCACGTTCTGGCCGAACCTCGCTCCGAGTCCGGCAAGCCTCTCGTTGATTGCGGCAAGGCGCTCCTGATCGGGCCTGTCGAGCTTCGCCCCGGATTTGACGAAACCCTTCCAGTGGCGCTCGAGGACACGCGTCGCCTCGAGGTCGAGCCCCAGTTGCTCGCGCCTCTCCCAGAGCGCATCGATGCGGGCGAAGAGCACGGGATTCGTGCCGATCTTCGAATAGTGCCGCGACATCTTCGGCGCGATTTCGCGCTCGAGCGCCTGGATCACGTCATTGGTGTGGGCGCCCGCCTTGTTCCAGAAGAGCGCCGAGACGCGCGAAAGTTCATCTCCGGCAATCTCCAGCGCGACGACGGTGTTCTCGAAGGTCGGCGGCTCCGGATTGTTGGCGATTGCTTCGATCTCCGCCTCGTGGCTCGCGAGCGCCGCATCGAAAGCGGGTCCGAAATCCTCGTCCATGATCGCCTCGAACCGTGGCAGGCCCTCGTGTCCGGTCCAGTTCACGAGGGCGGGATTGAGCGAAGCGTTGGCGGCCATGAAGATTCCTTTCACATGCGGGACCGGTGCGCCTCGGCGCTCAGCCGGCCGGCTGAGATGCTTGAAGTGGTTGATGGACGCCTGGTCGTCAAGGCCTCCGCACGCCGAAAAGGCCGGGCGCCGCGTGCCAGACCGCCTGCGCCGCGAAGGCGATGAAGACGAGGCCGGAAAGCCGGACGATCGTGAGCTCGTGACGGCGGTAGAAGCGGCGCACGACCGAAGCGCCGATGATCGCGATCAGGATTACATCGGCCAGGAGGAAGCCGATCAGCGACACGGCAAGCAGCATCGGCAGCGCATTGAATTCCAGCGCATTGGCGGATCCCGCGAGAAGCGCGGTGAAGGTCGCGAGCGCCACCGGATAGCCCTTGGGATTGGTGAGCCCGAAGACGAGCCCGCGCCTGAGCGGCCGCTCGACGGCCAGGAGCGCCCGGTCTTCGCCCGTCGGTTGGGCGTTGAGCGCGGTCCAGCCGATCCATGCGAGATAGGCTCCGCAGATGAGACCGAGGACGTCGAAGATCGTCGTGCCGATCGACCGGGCGCCGACGATGGCGACGAGCGCCATTGTCGACCAGAGAATGTCGCCGGCAAGGTGGCCGCCCATGAAGAGCGCGCCGGCCCTTCGGCCCTGGCCGGCGCCGATGCCGAGCAGCGCCAGGAAGGCGGGGCCGGGGATCAGCGTATAGGAAAGCGCTGCGAGAAAGGCACCAACAAGAAGCGTCTCGGACATTTCGGATATCCCCGTTCGCAATCATTCGAGCGGCGGCGCGCGATTTCGTCAAGCGGAAACGTCGGTTGGGGCAGGACCGACAGTCGACGGTGAGAAGGCGCGCACAAATCTTTCGCCGGCGCGATTTCCCTCGATACGAAGTTGCGCTAAGAACGCGGCCGAGTTCCCCCCCAAGAAGGACTATCCATGACTGTGCGCAATCTCTTCCTTCTGCCCGGCGACGGCATCGGCCCGGAAGCCATGGCGGAAGTCCGCAAAATCATCGACTACATGAACGCCGAGCTCGGCACCGGCTTCGTGACGGACGAGGGCCTTGTGGGCGGCTCCGCCTATGACGCCCATGGCGCGGCGATCTCGGAAGGGGACATGGCGAAGGCGCTTGCCGCCGATGCCGTACTCTTCGGCGCCGTCGGCGGACCGAAATGGGATGCGGTTCCCTATGAGGTGCGGCCGGAAGCGGGCCTGCTGCGTCTGCGCAAGGATCTCGAGCTCTTCGCCAACCTGCGCCCCGCGATCTGCTATCCCGCACTTGCCAGCGCATCCTCGCTGAAGCCGGAACTGGTCGAGGGCCTCGATATCCTCATCGTGCGCGAATTGACCGGCGGCGTCTATTTCGGCGAGCCGAAGGAGATCATCGACCTCGGCAACGGCCAGAAGCGCGGCATAGACACGCAGGTCTACGACACCTACGAGATCGAGCGCATTGCCGGCGTCGCCTTCGAGCTGGCGCGCACCCGCAAGAACCGCGTCTGCTCGATGGAAAAGCGCAACGTCATGAAGTCGGGCGTGCTCTGGAACCAGGTGGTCACCGAGACACACAAGGCGAGATATCCGGACGTCGAACTCGAGCACATGCTGGCTGATGCCGGCGGCATGCAGCTCGTGCGCCAGCCGAAGCAGTTCGATGTGATCGTCACCGACAACCTGTTCGGCGACATGCTGTCCGACGTCGCCGCCATGCTCACCGGTTCGCTCGGCATGCTGCCGTCGGCCTCGCTCGGCGCACCGGATGCCAAGACCGGCAAGCGCAAGGCGCTCTACGAGCCGGTGCACGGCTCGGCACCCGACATCGCCGGCAAGGGCATCGCCAACCCGATCGCCATGATCGCCTCCTTCGCCATGTGCCTGCGCTATTCCTTCAACCTCGTGAAGGAAGCCGACAACCTGGAAAAAGCGATTGCCAAGGTGCTAGACAAGGGCATCCGCACCGGCGACATCATGGCGGAAGGCTGCCGCAAGGTCGGCACCACCGAGATGGGCGATGCGATCCTGGCCGAATTCAGGGCGCTTGCGGCCTGAATTCGGAGAGAACGGCCCGAAGCCACTTCAACACCTCCGGTTTCGCCGGAGGTGTCTTGCATTCTTTAGCGCCGCACGTCTTCTCAAATGCACTCAGAGGCGCAAAGGCGCTGTAGCACTTTGAAATTGCGACAGGTTCCTTGATTTCGCCCTCTCCGCTTCCAAATCCATGGCAGCGAACGGAGAAGGAGTGACATGAGGCAACCGCTTTCCTCGACCGTCTGGATCCTGCTGACCACAATCGTTCTCATACTGGCGCTGGTACCCTTCGACGCGTATCTGTCCGAATGGGCAAAGGGCCTGCCGGAAGAAATCGTCGACTTCAACCGAATGATTACCGATTTCGGCACATTCGCCTGGATGGTTTACGCGTCCGCTCTCCTCTTTCTCGTCGCTTTCATCGCCAACAGCACCGCTAAGCGCGAGACGGTACGGCAGCAAGCGCGAACGGCGCGCAGCCTTTCCGCCTATTTCTTCCTGACGATCGGCACCGCCAGCGTTCTGGTTCACGGGCTGAAGTTTCTGATCGGCCGCGCCCGCCCGGAGCTTTTGCAAGACTATGGCGCCTACAGTCTGACACCTTTCGCCGGTGAGCGGGTGTTCGAGAGTTTCCCCTCCGGCCACTCGACCGCGGCCGGTGCCCTGTTCGGTGCCTTTGCGATGCTGATGCCGCGGTTCCGGCCGCTATTCTTCGTCTTCGCCGTGACGATCGGCGCCTCGCGCGTGATCGTCGGCGCCCACTACCCGAGCGATGTGGCCGCCGGCCTGCTGCTCGGTCTTTGGACAGCGGTGATGTTTGCCTTCCTCTTTGCTCGGCAGGGATGGCATTTCCGAAGGGGAGCCAATGGCTGGCCGGTGTCAGGGCCCGCGCAAACCGCTGCGCGGGACGAGCCGCAATAAAACGCCGGCGCGGCAGGCCGCGCCGGAAGTGGGAGAGTCTCTTACAAAGCCGCACGTCCGGTAAGACGCACGAGGCGGCAGTCTCGGACGAAGAGGATGCCAGAAGCGCGTCCAGCAAGGCAGGGATGCTTTCGTCCTATGACTTTCGTTTCGTCGAAAAGGGACGCGCGGGTTTTGGCATCGGCTCCGAGAATTGATGCCGGCTTGTCTGCGGCTTGACTCTTGCCGAAAAGCCGGTATGAGCAGCGGCGAACGAGGAAACCGCCATGGGACCGATTCTTGCGTCCATCGCTCAGCCGATCCTGCCGGCCCCTGCCGCCGGGCGGATTCGCCTTTTCTCGCTCGCTAGCAAAACAACGGCCAAAACGACGACGAAAACCGTCTGACGTCTCTGGCCCTCCGCTCTCTCCCCGGTAAGGCCGGGGACAGGAACCTCGCGGGCGAAAACCGCGCGGCTCCCCTCCACCCAACGAGGAGAGACAGAAAGAGAGCTTTGATCATGGGTTTCAAGATTGCAGTCGCAGGCGCCACCGGCAATGTCGGCCGGGAGATGCTGAATATCCTTTCAGAACGTGGGTTTCCTGCAGACGAGGTTGTGGCGCTCGCCTCCTCGCGTTCCGTCGGCACCGAGGTCTCCTACGGCGACAAGACGCTGAAGGTCTCCAATCTCGAAACCTATGATTTCTCCAATACGGACATCTGCCTGATGTCGGCCGGCGGTGCGGTTTCGCTGAAATATTCGCCGAAGATCGGTCAGCAGGGATGCGTCGTGATCGACAACTCCTCTGCCTGGCGCTACGACGCCGAGGTGCCGCTGATCGTGCCCGAGGTCAATCCGGATGCGATCTCCGGCTTCACCAAGAAGAACATCATCGCCAACCCGAATTGCTCGACGGCCCAGCTCGTCGTCGCGCTGAAGCCGCTGCACGAGCGCGCCACGATCAAGCGCGTGGTCGTCTCCACCTATCAGTCGGTGTCCGGTGCCGGCAAGGACGGCATGGACGAACTCTTCAACCAGACGCGTGCCGTCTTCGTGGCCGACCCGATCGAGAGCAAGAAATTCACCAAGCGAATCGCCTTCAACGTCATTCCGCATATCGACGTGTTCATGGAGGACGGCTACACCAAGGAAGAGTGGAAGGTGCTCGCCGAAACCAAGAAGATGCTTGACCCGAAGATCAAGCTGACCTGCACCGCCGTGCGCGTTCCGGTTTTCATCGGCCATTCGGAATCGGTCAATATCGAGTTCGAAAAGGAAATCACCGCCGACGAGGCACGCGAAATCCTGCGCGAGGCACCGGGTTGCCTGGTCGTCGACAAGCGCGAGAACGGCGGCTACGTGACGCCCTATGAATGCGCCGGCGAAGACGCGACCTACATCTCGCGCATCCGCGAAGACGCAACCGTCGAGAACGGCCTCAATCTGTGGGTCGTCTCCGACAACCTCCGCAAGGGTGCGGCACTCAATGCCGTCCAGATCGCCGAGCTTTTGGTTAACCGCGGCCTGATCAAGCCGCGCAGCCAAGCCGCCTGAGGCGGCGAGCGGTTGGCCGCCGGTTCGTCACGGTCCGGGCGCGCGCGAAGCGGCGGAGCGGGAAAAGAACGGCGGCTCTCCTCTCGCTCCGCCTTTCCACTGCATGTTTCCTTAAATCGACCTCGATTGGAGGGCAAGGAACGCAGCGGGGCAATGGCGGCCTTTGAGTGTCTGACGGGACGCGCGACGCCAAAGAACTGCGCCGGCCATGGATTCACGTGAAACCATGGCGGCCGGCCGGACGGCGGTTGACCGAGCCGGTATCAGCATTTTCTTGAACACAACAGACGGGCAATGACGGGGTATCTCATGTACAAGATGAAGCGCACAGCGGCGGGGCTCGCGGCCCTCATCTCAGTGGCGGTCGTTCCCACGGCCGCTTTCGCGGCACAATGCGGCAATGACGGCGGCCGGTTTTCGGCCTGGGTGCAAGAATTCAAGCGCGAGGCCGCCGGCAACGGCATCAGCCAGTCCGTGCTTGATCAGGCACTCGGCAGCGTTTCATACAGCCGGGCAACCATCCGTGCCGACCGCGGACAGAAGAGCTTCAAGCTCTCGCTCGACCAATTCATGCAGAAGCGGGGCGGCCAGGTGATCATTTCGCGCGGCAGCAAGATGCGCGCGCAGCATGCCAAGCTCTTCGCCTCGATCGAGCGGCGCTATGGCGTCCCGGCTGGTCCGCTGATCGCCATATGGGGCATGGAGACCGGCTTCGGTTCGTTTTTGGGCAAGGAACACACGCTGTCAGCCGTCGCCACCCTTGCCTATGACTGCCGCCGCTCCGCCTATTTCACCGAACAGCTCTACGCCGCCATCCAGCTTGTCGGCCGCGGTGATCTGAGCCCGTCTGCCCGCGGGGCCGCCCATGGAGAAATCGGCCAGACGCAGTTCCTGCCGCTGAACGTCCTGAAATATGGCGTCGACGGCGACGGCGACGGACACATCGACATGGTCCACTCAAAGGCGGATGCGCTGGCCTCGACCGCGAATTTCCTGCGCGGCCACGGTTGGCAGCCGGGCGCCGGCTACCGGCCCGGCGAGCCGAATTTCGTCGCCATCCAGGGCTGGAACGCCGCCAGCGTCTACCAGCAGGCAATCGCCATCATCGCCTCCGAGATCGACGGCGACTGAAGAGGAACGATCACACGCCGGTCATCCTCTCCCCACCCACCTGTGGGGAGGGGGTCTGGACGAAGGGCTACCGCCGCTTACAGCAGTACAGCGCCGCGCGTCTTTCAGACGCGCGGCGCTGTAACTCTTTGAATCTGCGTATCGTCTCATGTCCCGGGCCGGACGAAATCGCCGGTCTTCGCGTCCATGACCCAGAGCTCGCCGGTCGAGATATCGAACCAGGCGCCATGGAGCCGCAGCTTTCCCTTGGCCTCAAGCACCTGAACGCAAGGAAAGGTCCTCAGATTGGCCACCGAGTTGCGGATCGACACGCGCTCGAGCGCCCGCTGGCGTTCCGACTGGGTCATGTAGTCGTAGCTCTGTATCTGCTCCGCAGCAGGCTTCAGCAGGTGCATCCAGCGGCCGATGAAATCGCCGGGAGAAAGCGGCTCCGCATCCGGATCGAGCGCCGCCTTGATGCCGCCGCAGCGGCCGTGGCCCATGACCACGATATCGCTGACGCGCAGCGACTGGACCGCGAATTCCAGAGCGGCGGAGGTCGAGTGATAATGCCCGTCTGGCTCGTAGGGCGGCATCATATTGGCGACATTGCGAACGACGAAAAGCTCACCCGGGCCGCTGTCGAAGATCGTCTCCGGTGCGGCGCGCGAATCGCAGCAGGCGATCACCATCGTCGTCGGCTTTTGCCCGCTCTCGGCGAGCGTCCGGTAGCGTTGCTGCTGTTCGCTGAAACGGCCGCCCATGAAATTGCGGTAGCCGGCCAGGAGATTTTCCGGAAAGCTCTGCTTCTCCATCAGTTACCCCGTGTCATCCACTGCATCAAACACTGCTCTATGGCTACTCGGGTAGCATGGAGCGTCGAAGTGTTACAGCGAGCCTTGCGTGCCCGAAAGGATAAATTGCCTTCATCAGACATTTCTTTTGTGCCCGCCCCCGCCTATTTCCGTCGCATTTGGCCCGGATGCATGAGGCGGCGCATCTGCACCATGGCCATCGGCGTCGCGAGGCTTGAGGCGTCCTGTTCAAGCGTCAACTCGTCGGCGCCGCGCTTGGCGGTGCGTGCGATGACCTCGAATATGCTGGCGGTCGCCATTTGCAGCGCGCGCTCCTCGGAAAGACCCTGCAGGAGCCGCGCAAGAAAGACGGCCGACAGCAGGTCACCCGCGCCGTTCGGTGGATTCTCGACCAGCCGATGCTCGGCGAGCAGGGCATGGCGACCGGACAGATAGAGGTTGCCGGTGCCGCCGTTCATCATCGCGACCGCCGATGTGACGAGCACCCGCGGCGGCCCGAGGCCGAGTGCCGCCTCGAGGATCGCCGCGTTCGTGTCGAGTTCCGCACCCGCCAGCCAGGAAAGTTCAAAACGGTTCGGCGTTGCCAATGAAGCAAGCGGCAGCAGCCGGTCACGAATGGCGAAGGCACTCTCGGCCGGGATATAGAGTCCGTTCGAATCGCCGATCACCGGGTCGCAGGCGTAGAAAAGCTCGGGATTGCGGTGCTTCAGCGCCGTTACCAGCCGCGCGACTTCCTCGGCCTGGCCGGGTGTTCCGAGATAGCCGGAAAGCACCGCGCGCACTTCGCCGATCCACGGCGCATCGATAAGATCGTCGATGATCGACCGGAACTCCGCATCGGAGATCGTCACCCGCGTCGCACGGCCATGGCCGGGATGCCATGACAGGATGACCGTCGGCAACGCCCAGACGAGATGCCCGAGCGTCTCCAACGCGAATACCGCCGCGCGGTTGCCGACCGTGCCGCGAACCACGTGGCTGGAGATGACGATGACGGCGCCGGGCGCGGCAGGAATTTCAGACATCAGGCGATCCTTGGGCTCTGTTCCACTTCATGTCCCGAACTCGACCTCGATTAAAGGACATGTAGGATATCGAGGTGCTGCAGCGATCTTTGCGCTCGGAAAAGCCGCTCGACACTGCAAGCTGTGATCGCCGACTGCCGAAGCGGTGTCAACGGGATGTCGAGGGGCGACCGGGTCCGTGTTTCGGCGCCGTCCGGTGTTTTCGTTCGTTTGCGCCGTTTTTGGAGAGATTTCTGTAAAATCGCGCCTGGTTTAAATGGATTTAGGTCGATTCTACGTGAAATTCTCCAAGAACAGGCTCGATTTTGCCCAAATCCGTCATAAAACGATCGCCATTGGCCATGGTTCTGATAGGTTCGTCTATCATATTTGGGGAGCGACTTCATGGGCGTGAAATACAATCCGAAGCGAGATCGGCACATCGATGCCGCCCGGGCAGCGGTGGGCAAGATCGGCGTCGACACTCTGCCGCCGGAGATCCTCTTCGGAGGCGCGAGCAATGACGACCTCGACCTTTATTCGCCGGATATGCTGGCTCTGACCGCCGCGCACGCCCGCAAGGAACTGGCCCGCTGGGACGGCGGCAAGCCGCAGGTTTCGGTGGAAACGGTGCCCGGAGTGGCGCCAGGCGGGACCGAGGTTTCGATCATCGCCATCACCGAGCGCAACATGCCGTTCCTCTATGACTCGGTCATGGGCGAGGTAACGAGCACCCATCGCGACATTCACCTTGCCATCCACCCGATCCTCCTCATGCAACCGGGCAAGCCGGTCAAACTTTTCGATCCGGACGAGGAAAGCGATCCGGCGCACCGCGTCAGCCATATTCAGATCCACCTCGGCAAGCTGACGCCGATCGAGGAGCGCTCGCTCAGCAAACGCATCACTGACGTCCTGGAGCAGGTGCATCAGGCGGTGCACGACTGGCCGGCCATGACGGCGCTGCTCGACCAGGTCATGCGCGAGCTCGAGGATTACCACGCCTCGCGCAAAAAGAGCGACCGTGACGAGGCGCTCGCGTTCCTTCGCTGGCTAAGGGACAACAACTTCACCTTCCTCGGCATGCGCGAATACACCTATTCCGGTAAGGGCGAGAACGCGACGGTCGAACGCGGCAAGGGCAGGGGTCTCGGCATTCTCTCCAATCCCGAGGTACGCGTCCTTAGGCAAGGCAACGACGCCGTGTTCACGACGCCGGAGATCCTCGCCTTCCTCGAGGGTCCGGACTTCCTGATCGTCACCAAAGCGAATGTGAAGTCGGTCGTGCATCGCCGCGCCTATATGGATTACATTGGCGTCAAGCGCTTCGACACGTCCGGCAATGTCGTCGGCGAGTTGCGCATCGTCGGCCTCTTCACCTCGAGCGCCTACACCCGCCAGGCGGCGGAGATTCCGCTGCTTAGACACAAGATCGAGAAGATCATCGACCATTTCGGCTACGACCCGCAGAGCCATTCCGGCAAGACCCTGGCAAACACGTTGGAATCCTATCCGCGGGACGATCTGTTTCAAATCGATGTCGGGCTTCTCGCCGCCTTCTGCGAACAGATCAACGAGCTCGGCGACCGGCCGCGGGTGCGCGTTCTGCCGCGCATCGACCATTTCGACCGCTTCGTCTCCGTCATCATATACGTACCGCGCGAGCAATATGATTCCAGCGTCCGCGAGAAGATCGGCGATTACCTGAAAGCCGTCTATGACGGCCGGGTCTCCGCCTATTATCCGGCCTTCCCGGAAGGCGGGCTGGCGCGCGTGCACTTCATCATCGGCCGCTCGGGCGGCAAGACGCCGCGCGTCCCGCAGGCCAAGCTCGAGGATGCGGTGCGCACCATCGTCACGCGCTGGATCGACCGCTTCAACCTGCTCGCCCGCAACGAAGGCATCGAGCTTTCCGCGGGCGAGGCCTATCAGGCCGCGTTCACGCCTGCCGAAGCCTATGCTGACCTTGGCGACATGTCGGCCTGCAAGAGCGACGACCCGATCCGCATCTCCTTCTATCACCGCCATGGCGAAAGGCCGGACGCGCTGGAACTGAAGATCTTCCACGCAAACCACCCGGTCTCGCTCTCCCGCCGCGTGCCGCTGCTCGAAAACCTCGGCTTCCGCGTGATCAGCGAGCAGACTTACGATATCGGCGTGCGTGCCCATGCGCAGGAGCAGTGCAACGTCGTGCTGCACGACATGGAGCTCCTTCATCGTGACGGGCATACGGTCAACCTCGCCAAGGCCGGCATGGCGCTGGAGGAGGCGTTCCTCGCCGCCTGGGACGGCACGATTGAGGACGACAATTTCAATCGGCTGGTCCTTTTGGCGGGCCTGACCGCACGGGAAGTGACGGTGCTGCGCAGCTATGCGCGCTATTTGCGCCAGGCGGGCATCA
Organism: Sinorhizobium alkalisoli; assembly: GCF_008932245.1. Classification (NCBI taxonomy): domain Bacteria; kingdom Pseudomonadati; phylum Pseudomonadota; class Alphaproteobacteria; order Hyphomicrobiales; family Rhizobiaceae; genus Sinorhizobium; species Sinorhizobium alkalisoli. Next base: position 3,304,550 of record NZ_CP034909.1, read on the forward strand.
CCTATTCGCAGGGCTACATAGCCGACACGCTGAACAAGTATCCGGCGATTGCCGCCGACATCTTCCGCCTGTTCACCACGCGGCTCGATCCGAGGGTCGAGCCGAAGTCGCGCGTGAAGAGGACCAACGCCGTGCTGGCTGCGATCGAGGAGGCGCTCTCGGCCGTGCCGAGCCTCGACGAGGACCGCATCCTGCGCCGCTACGTCAATGCAGTTCAGGCGACGCTCAGGACCAACTATTTTCAGAAGGATGCGGAAGGCAGGCCGCGGCCCGTGCTCGCCTTCAAGCTCGATCCGAAGGCGCTCGAGGGCCTGCCGGAACCGCGCCCCTTCCGGGAGATTTTCGTCTACGGCACCGAGGTCGAGGGTGTGCACCTGCGCTTCGGCAAGGTGGCGCGCGGCGGGCTCCGCTGGTCCGACCGGGCGCAGGACTACCGCACCGAGGTGCTGGGTCTCGTCAAGGCGCAGCAGGTGAAGAACGCGGTCATCGTCCCCGTCGGCGCCAAGGGCGGCTTCTACCCGAAGCAGCTTCCCGCCGGCGGCACCCGCGATGACGTGTTCAGGGCCGGGACGGAAGCCTACAAGACCTTCATCCGCAGCCTTCTGTCGGTGACCGACAACATCGTCGGCCCGGATGTGGTTCCGCCTGAGGACACGGTGCGGCTTGACGGCGACGACCCCTATTTCGTCGTGGCCGCCGACAAGGGAACCGCAACCTTCTCGGACACGGCGAACGCGCTGGCGCAGGAGGCGGACTTCTGGCTCGACGACGCCTTCGCCTCCGGCGGCTCGGCCGGCTACGACCATAAGAAGATGGGAATTACCGCCCGCGGCGCCTGGGAGGCGGTCAAGCGGCACTTCCGCGAGATGGACATCGACATCCAGGCGACGCCCTTCACGGTGGCCGGCGTCGGCGACATGTCCGGCGACGTCTTCGGCAATGGCATGCTGCTTTCGGAAAAGATCCGGCTGATTGCCGCCTTCGATCACCGTGACATCTTCATAGATCCAAATCCGGATACCGATCTCTCCTTCGCCGAGCGCAAGCGCATGTTCGCCCTGCCGCGCTCGAGCTGGCAGGATTACGACCGCAAGTCGCTTTCGCCGGGCGGCATGATCATTTCCCGCGCCGACAAGCTGGTGACGCTGACGCCCGAAGCCATGGCGGCGATCGGCATCGACAGGCAGAAGGCGACTCCCTTCGAGATCATGAACGCCATTCTGAAGAGCTCGGTCGACCTTCTCTGGTTCGGCGGCATCGGCACCTATGTGCGGGGCAGCAACGAGACGGATGCCGAGGTCGGCGACCGCGCCAACGATCCGATCCGCGTCACGGCGGAAGAGGTGCGCGCCCGGGTGATCGGCGAAGGCGCCAATCTCGGCGTCACCCAGAAGGGCCGCATCGGCTATTCGCTCAATGGCGGGCGCTGCAATTCCGACGCGATCGACAATTCGGCTGGCGTGAATTCCTCAGACGTCGAGGTCAATATCAAGATCGCGCTTGCCTCGGCCATGCGCGACGGGCGCCTGACACGGCCCAAGCGCAACACGCTGCTTGCCGCCATGACCAGCGAGGTGGCCCATCTTGTGCTGCGCAACAACTATCAGCAATCGCTCGCAATCTCGCTGACGGAGATGCAGGACCTTGGCAATCGCACGCCGCTGGCGCGGCTGATGGAGCGGCTCGAGGCCGACGGTCACCTCAACCGCAAGGTTGAGACGCTGCCATCGGACCAGGCCATGGCCGAGCGCTACCAGGCGGGCAAGCCGCTGACACGGCCCGAGATCGGCGTCCTGCTCTCCTACGCAAAGCTCGTGCTATTCGATGAACTGATCAAGAGCGATCTTCCGGACGACGTCTACTTCACCGCGACGCTCGAGCGCTACTTTCCGGCAAAAATGCGCAAAGCCTACGCGAGCGATATCCAGGGGCACCGGCTGCGCCGCGAGATCGTCGCGACGATGCTCGCGAACGAAGCGATCAACCGTGGCGGGCCGGCTTTCGTCTCGACGCTGACGGACGCGACCGGCTTCCTGCCTGCCGACGTCGTCAAGGCAGCCGTACTGGCGCTCGACGGCTTCGATCTGCCGCGAATCTACGGCGAGATCGACGCACTCGACAACAAGATCGGCGGCATCGTCCAGAACCGGCTCTATCAGGAAGTCGGGCGGATATTCGCGCTCGTCACCGAAAGGGCGCTGCGCACCCGCGCTGCGGAGGGACCGGTCACCGAGGCAGTTCAGCGCCTCAGGGACGGGCTCCAGAAGCTCCGCGCCACGACGCGCGCGGCAATCTCCAGCGAGAGCGCCGAGGAGGCACAGCTGAGATCGGCGGCCTACATCGAGAGCGGCGTGCCGGCCAAGCTCGCCACGGAGATCGCGGAACTGTCGCTGATGACCCTTGTGCCGGAGATCATGCAGATCGCTGCGGTGACCGGCGAACCGCTGAACCGCACGGCCCAGGGCTATTTCGCCGTCACGGAAAATCTCCGGATCAACCACCTGCTGGCCGCCGCCGACCGCGTACCCGCCGTAGAGCAATTCGAGGCGATGGCGCTCTCGCGCGCTGTTGCCGATATCGCCACCGCCCGCCGCGACATCACCATCGCCGCCCTCGTCGAGCACAAGGGCGATCGGAACCCTGTTCTGGCGTGGGAGGAGCAGGATCGCGAACGCGTTCTGAGCGTCCGCGACCAGCTGAGGCTGCTAACCGAAAAGGGCGAGACGACGCTCGCCAAGGTAGCGGTGGCCGCCGGCCTCCTCAGCGACCTTGCACGCGGCAGGGCGAAATGACACAGTCCCTCCGGGTTTTGCGGCCCGGAGGGACTTGGTTCCCGTTTCGGCTTGAAGCGCATTCGCGTTGCCCGTTCCGCCGCTGGCGTGATCGGGCTCTGCGGTGTAGTGCGTATTGCAGCGACGCGCGTCTTTTCAGACGCGCAAAGGTCGCTGTGGCGCTCGTGGATTGCCGGATGTCGCAGTCATGCTGGAGCGGGGAGGGGAAACTTGGAGATCGTGGCCACACAGGCAATGGAACGGCGCAGGGTCCCGCGGCTCGGCATTGCCGGTTGGATGCTCTTCGACTGGGCCGCGCAGCCCTTCTTCACCGTCGTCACGACCTTCATCTTCGCACCCTATTTCGTTTCCCGGCTCGCCGCCGATCCCGCCGAGGGGCAGGCGATCTGGGGCTACACGCTTACCGTTTCCGGCATCGTCATCGCCTTGCTCTCGCCGGTGCTCGGCGCCGTCGCTGACGCGACCGGACCCCGTAAGCCGTGGATCGGCGTCTTTGCCGCGATCAAGATCGTCGCGCTGGCGATGCTCTGGTTCGCCGTGCCCGGCTCGCCGCTTCTCTATCCGGCGATCTTCCTCGCGCTGGCGACCGTCGCCGCCGAATTCTCCATCGTCTTCAACGATTCGATGATGCCGCGTCTCGTCAGCGAGAAAGAGGTGGGGCGAATCTCCAACGTCGCCTGGGGGCTCGGCTATCTCGGCGGCATGATCGTGCTGATCGCGGTCGTCGCGTTCCTTGCCGGCAATCCGCAGACAGGCAAGACGGCGCTCGGCCTCGATCCCCTCTTCGGCCTCGATCCGGCGAAGGGCGAGGATGCCCGCATCACCGGCCCGATCGCGGCCGTCTGGTACCTGATCTTCATCCTGCCGATGTTCCTGTTCACCCCGGATGCAGGCAAGGCGACGAGCTCGCTTGCCAAGGCGACGGCGACGGGGCTCCGCGAGCTCAAGGGCACGCTCGCGGAGCTCAGGCAACGGGCAGGGATATTGCGCTTCCTGATCGGGCGCATGATCTACCAGGACGGTGTCAACGGTCTGATTGCGCTTGGCGGCGCCTTTGCCGCCGGCATGTTCGGCTGGCAGACGATGGAACTCGGCCTCTACGGCATTATCCTGAACGTGGTCGCCATCTTCGGCTGCCTCTATGCCAGCCGGCTCGACGTGCGGCTTGGCTCCAAGGCGATCGTCGTCGCCAGCCTCGTCTGCCTTACCATCGCCACGCTCGGCATCGTCTCGACCGGCCCCGGCTTCACGCTGTTCGGACTGGTGACGCTGCCGACCGACGATTCCGGCGGGCTCTTCGGCACGGCCGCCGAGAAGGCGTATATCCTCTACGGCCTGCTCGTCGGCATCGCCTTCGGCCCGGTGCAGGCCTCGTCACGCTCCTATCTCGCCCGCAGCGTCTCGCTCGACGAGGCCGGGCGCTATTTCGGACTTTATGCGCTGTCCGGGCGGGCCACCTCGTTCCTGGCACCCGCATCGGTGGCAACGATCACGATGATGACGGATTCGGCACGGATCGGCATGATGGCGCTGGTCGCCTTCCTCGCCGGCGGTCTCGTTATTCTGCTGCGCACGCCCTATCCAGCCAACCGGCCGGAATAGGAACCCGCCGCTGCAGTGCCGCGGGTCTGAAAAGGTGCCGACACTGTAATGCGACGCCCTGTTGAGCGTCGCACCCCTCGGCGATATCAACGGCCCCCGTGTCAATGCCGGAAGTGCCGCATCCCCGTGAACACCATCGCCACATCGTGCTCGTTTGCCGCGGCGATCACCTCGTCATCGCGCATGGAGCCGCCCGGCTGGATGACTGCGGTGGCGCCGGCGGCAATCGCCGACAAAAGCCCGTCGGCGAAGGGCAGGAAGGCCTCGGAGGCGACGGCGGAGCCGCGCGTCAGCGGCGCGGCGAGACCCAGTGCCTTGGCTGCATCCTCCGCCTTGATGGCGGCGATACGGGCGGAGTCGACACGGCTCATCTGCCCTGCACCGATGCCGGCGGTCTGACCGTCCTTGGCGTAGACGACGGCATTCGACTTCACATGCTTCGCCACCTTGAAGGCGAACTTCATGTCCTCGAGCTCCTGCGCCGTCGGCGCACGCTCGGTCACCACCTTCAGCTCCAGATCCTCGACCATGCCGTGATCGCGCGTCTGCACGAGCAGACCGCCGGCGACCGTCTTGGCGGAAAGACCCGGCGCACGCGGATCCGGCAGGCCGCCGGCAGCCAGCAGCCTGAGGTTCGGCTTGCGGGCGATGATCAGGCGTGCTTCTTCGCTCACCGCCGGGGCGATGATGACCTCGGTGAAGAGCTTGACGATCTCTTCAGCCGTTTCCGCATCGAGCTCCTGGTTGACGGCGATGATGCCGCCAAAGGCCGAGGTGGAATCGCAGGCGAGCGCCCGGCGATAGGCCTCGGAAAGGGTCGGCGCCGTGGCGACGCCGCAGGGGTTGGCGTGCTTGATGATCGCGCAGGCCGGCGCCTTTTCCGGCAGGAATTCGGCGACCAGCTCGAAGGCCGCGTCCGTGTCATTGATATTGTTGTAGGAGAGCTGCTTGCCCTGCAGAAGGCTTGCGGTCGCGACCCCGGGGCGCTTGTCGCCCGTCACGTAGAAGCCGGCCTTCTGGTGCGGATTTTCGCCGTAGCGCATTTCTTGCTTGAGCACGCCGCCGATCACGCGGTGACGCGGCATGGGCGTATCCAGCGCCTCGGCGAACCAATTGGAGATCGCAGCATCGTAAGCGGCGGTGCGAGCATAGGCCTTCGCTGCCATCTTCTGGCGGAAGGCGTAGCGCGTGGTGCCGCTGGCAATCTCCTCGAGGAGCAGCGGATAGTCGGCCGGATCGGTGACGATCGTCACATAGGCATGGTTCTTGGCCGAAGCGCGGATCATGGCCGGGCCGCCAATGTCGATGTTCTCGACCGTCGTAGGATAGTCGCCGCCGGCAGCGCGCACCTCTTCGAAGGGATAGAGATTGATGACGGCAAGGTCGATGGCCGCAATGCCGTGTTCGTCCATTGCCGCCGTGTGCTCGGCGTCATCGCGAATGGCAAGCAGGCCGCCATGGACATTCGGGTGAAGCGTCTTGACGCGGCCGTCCATGATCTCCGGAAAGCCGGTCAGTTCCGAAACGTCGCTGACAGGAAGCCCGGCCGCGGAAATCGCCTTGTGCGTGCCGCCGGTCGAAATCAGCCGGATGCCCTTCTCGTGCAGAGCCTGGGCGAGCTCAATGACGCCGGTCTTGTCGGAGACGGAGAGGAGGGCGGTTTTGATCCGGACCTCGTCCGGGGCGGGGATTTTCTTGGAGGCGACAGCCATCAACCTTGCTCCTTTGGCAGCGCCGGACGCCTGCAGGGAACGGTTCCGGCGGTTGGGATGGCTGCCCGTTAGCACAGCTTCCCACGGGAAGAAACCGTCGCCGCGGCACGCAGGGGAAAATAGCGGGACGCCCCATGCCTACCCTTCGCGGATCAAGGTCCATTGAACTTCCGGCTGCGATTCTACAGTAAAGGTGACGGTGATCTGCGACGACGTCCGAATGCCGGATGGATCGGCGAAGAAGACGTCCTCCTCGATCGCCACTTCGCCGTCACGGCAGGCAAAGAGCCAACCCTCGCCATCAGGTGCCGTGAGATAGATCTCGCTGTCGCTGTGCCGGCGCATGCCGATCGATGGATGGACGTGAAAACGGGCAACGGCGAGTGCGGCATGGGCCGCATCCGGCTCACGCCCATCCTCCCGCGAAAGCCGGTCGCGGCCGCGGACAAGGCGGCCACCGTTCAAGATTCCGATGTCGCGTTCGTGGATCAGGCCGAACAAGGCGAGATACCCGTCATGGCTTGCCCGGACGGCGTCGATCACGCCGGGCTCGTCCTTTCGTTCGACGACGACCCGTGGCAGCTCGCTCGTCACGACGGGACCGAGGAATTTCGATTTCGAGAAGCGCAGCGAAGAGGTGTCGTTGACGGTCACCGTCGAGTGGGCGGCAGTTGCGCGCGCCATCTGGCGGAATCGTTCGCCGGCGAATTTCGGTGCGCCGGAATTGATGATGAAACGGTTCCGCCCCGAAGACATCTCGAAAGAGAGGCAGCCCGCATGGGCCGTGCGCGACAGATCGACCGAAAGCGGGCGGCCCGTGTCCACGATGATGGCGGTATCGCCAAGCGAGAGCCGCTCGAAGTGGATGTGCGGCAACGAACGGAACGGCTCGCCCGCCGTTTCGTCATAGCGCAGCACCGAGGCGAGCTCGTGGGCGAGCACCGAGGTGGCGCCGTTGAAGAGCGCCAGCTCGCCGCTCTGGTGACGAAAGAACCGCAGCGCCGGATACATCCGGTCGATGCAGGGTATCAGCCGGGACGGCACGTCGTGGCCGAGATTGACATAGGTCTGGCGCAGCGGCAGCAGATCGAGCAGCAATTCGAGCCCGGCCCGCGGATTGCGGGAAAAATGGCCACCGTCGGGCAGAACCTGGCGGTCGAGCTCGAGATCGAGACGGCGCGATGCCTTGCGGATCACCGAGGCCGAGGCGGGCATGGACACGGAGGCGACCGCGAGCGCGATGCGGACCCGAAGCCGCGCCTCGCCATCAGGCAGGGTCTCGGCGATATGCCGGAGGTACCGCACCTGCAATGCCAGGCTTTTCAGAAAGCGTCGATAGAAACCGCGCTCGGCGTTGCGCAGCACCACCGGCGAGTGGGACAGCCAGGCGATGATGCGCTGCGCCACCACATCCGCCTCCCACGAGATGCCGCCCATGTTTCGCCCGTGGCTGGCGATCCAGTCATCGATGATCTGCCGGAGCTTGACGAATCCGGCTTCCTCGCGCACGGCGCGAAGATGGCGCAGCCAGGTAAAAGAATGCAACTTCATCGCAAAGGCACGTGACGGCAGGTCGATCTCGAAGGGCGAATCGCCCTCCGTGTCGAGCGCACGACCGCCAAGCGGGTACCGGCCCTGAAGAATCTCCTCCGCCACGAAGGGATCGATGGCTCTCAGATCCGTCGGAGCGACGATCAGGCGGTCAGGTGTCGCGCCGGCAAAACGGAGCGCCGCCATGCGCCAGAGCGAGAGTCCGCGCGAAAAGCGACGCCAGCCTTCGCGCAGATACAGGTAAAGGAGCCTTCGTTCACTGGAAAACAGCATCGGCGCCCGTCGGTTTCCTCGTTGATGCAACGGACCCTTTCGAAGCGCGCGAGCGGCACTCGCCCGGTTGCGCCGGATCCCTTCCTGGGTCGGATACGGCTTGGAAATGATTAAGATTCTATCAACCGATGTGCCATTGTTAGGCGCCTGCTCGCGGAGCGTCAATCGTCGCGGCGAAACAGCTGTCGACGGGGCAAATGGCTGTGCGGCCTCCTGAATGCACAAAACCTTTCAACCTGCGCATCTTTGCTTTGGAACATCGCACCCGATTTCCGAGCGCCTGAAGAGACGCGGCGCCGTAGCTTCCAGGCTCAGCCGAGGCTTCGGCGTAGGACCGCGGCGTAGAACCCATCGAGCCCGCCGGCAAAGGGAGGGGCGAGCGGCAGCATCGCCGGTGTCGTACGGAACTCGCCAAGCGCGGTGACCGCCGTCTCGAGCCCCGGCCAGTCGGCGGCGGCGATCGGCAGCCGTTCGCACAGGCCGTCGGCGACGACGCGCTCGACCACCTCCTCGCCCTCGCGAGGATCGAGCGAGCAATTGGAAAAGACCACGGTTCCTCCGGGTTTGACGACGGTCAGCGCGTGCCGCAGCAGCTTCTCCTGCAGCCGCGCAAGCTTGTCGATGTCCTCCGGCCCCTTGGTCCAGAGCACGTCCGGGTGGCGCCGGGTCGTGCCGGTGGAGGAGCAGGGAGCATCGAGGAGCGCCGCATCGAACAGCTCTTCCGGCTGGAACTCGGCCATATCGATCTCTTTCGTCCGGGCCTCAAGCCCGAGCCGCGCAAGGTTGCTCTCGAGCCGCCGCAGCCGGCTGGAGGAGTGGTCGAGCGCCGTCACGCTTGCCCCGGCAAGAACGAGCTGCGCCGTCTTGCCGCCCGGGGCGGCGCAGAGATCGAGCACGGCCTTGCCGGCAAGATCGCCGAAGAGCCGCGCCGGGATCGAAGCTGCCGCGTCCTGCACCCACCAGGCGCCCTCGGCAAAGCCCGGCAAGGACGGAATCGACCCGGAAAATTCCGGGAGCCGGATTGAGCCCGTCGGCAGGACCGTGCCGCCGAGGCGCTCGGCCCAGGACGCGTTGTCGGCCTTGACCGTGAGATCGATGGCGGCGGGAACAAGCTGCGCTTCCGATATCCTGTCCGCCTGTTCGCGGCCATAATACGCGACGAGCCGGTCGCGGAACCAGCCCGGCATTGCCGGAATGCTTTGCACCCGCGCGAGAACGTCCTCCTTTTCGCGCGACAGCCGCCGGAGCACCGCATTGACGAGGCTCGCGAAGCGACGGTTGCGCGGATCCGCTTGCGCCTGTTCGACCGCCAGATCGACGGCGGAATGATCGGGAACATCGAGATAGAGGATTTGCGCGGCGGCAACCGTCAGCACATGCTCGAGGGCGCGCGCGCCTTCCGGCAGGGACGTCTGCAGAAGCGAACCGATTGCCGCCCGGATCCGCGGCAGGTGCCTGAGCGCGGAATTGAGGATGGCACGCACGAGCGCCCGGTCGGCATCGTTCAGGGCCCGATAGGCGGGATTGCCGTGCTCCTGATCGAGCATGCCGTCGAGCGGCGTCTTGCGGTCGACGACGGCCGCCAGGATCTTGGCGGCGGCCTGGCGGCTCTGCAAGCCGGGCTTGCCGGCCGCGACAGAGCCGGATCGCACGCCGCCCCTGTGGAACGTCTTGCTTGATCGGGGTCGTTTCGGATGTGAATCGTTCTTGTTATCTTCAGGCATCAGGACCAGGGGCCTTTCGGCGGTTCGGAACCACCGCGACCCCAGCCGGTTCTCGGGACAGAGCGCGATTTGCGCGTTGCAATATCAGGGCCGCCCGCGCCCGTCGAGCCCGTCGACATCTCCCGCGCCATTCTCTCGAGCGCCGCGATACGGTTTTCCGTATTCGGATGGGTCGAAAAGAGGTTGTCCATCCGCTCGCCCGACAGCGGGTTGATGATAAACATGTGCGCCGTCGCCGGATTGCGTTCCGCATCGTCATTGTGGACGACATGGGCGGCCCGGGCGATCTTGCCGAGCGCCGAGGAGAGCCAGAGCGGATTGCCGCATATCTCGGCGCCCCGCCGGTCGGCGGAGTATTCGCGCGTGCGGCTGATCGCCATCTGCACCAGGGCGGCCGCGAGCGGCGCGACGATCATCGCGATCAACACGCCGATGAAGCCGAGAGGATTGTTGTTGTCGCGATTGCCGCCAAAGAAGAAGGCGAAATTGCCGAGCATGGAGATCGCCCCTGCAAGGGTCGCGGTCAGCGTCATCGTCAGCGTGTCGCGATTCTGGACATGCGCCAGCTCATGCGCCATCACACCGGCGACTTCCTGGTGAGACAGGGACTGCAAAAGGCCGGTGGACGCGGCGACCGCCGCATTCTCCGGATTACGGCCGGTGGCGAAAGCATTCGGCTGCGGGCTGTCGATGATATAGACGCGTGGCATCGGCAGGCCGGCATTCTTCGCGAGCTCACGGACGATGCCGTAATATTCCGGGGCGCTGCGCGCGTCGACCTCCTGGGCGCGATACATGCTCAATACCATGCGGTCGGAATTCCAGTAGGAGAAGAAATTCATCGCCGCGGCGAGCACAAAGGCGATCATCATGCCGCCCCTGCCGCCGATGACAAAGCCGACGGCCATGAACAGGACGGTCATGAAGGCAAGCAGCATGGCGGTGCGAATGAGGTTCATGGATCGGCTCCAGGCGTTCCTTCTTCGTCGGGCGTATCGGGTGCGCGGCCCAAGCCAGCGCTCCGATGTGCTACGAACGTTTCACGTGAATCAGGGTTCCCGCGCAGGCGGGAACTCATTATATGATGGGGTCGAAACCTCGGCTCTTCAATATCGTCAGGGAATCCGACCGTCACATGCAGAACAGCAACGACAATTCGCCCGATCGACCGGTGCCGCCGCTACCGCCGGCAGCACTGCGCGCTCTCAGGGAAGCGGAAGAGAGACGGCAGGCTGTAGAACCGAAGGAGATCCCGAAGGAGCTCGGCGGCCGCGGCGGACTGGACCCGGCGCGCTTCGGCGACTGGGAGATCAAGGGCAGAGCGATCGATTTCTAACGGGTCGTTGCGCGCCCGAATCAATCGCCGGGACGTGGATCCCGGGAGGAATCCGGCTAATTTTCTCACCTGGGAATGTCCGGGCCCCTTCAGCGGCCCGGACATTTATCACGCACGGTTCTGGCGATTGGCGATCAGGTCGTCCACCACCGTCGGATCGGCGAGCGTCGAGGTGTCGCCGAGCGAGCCGAAATCGTCCTCGGCGATCTTACGCAGGATGCGCCGCATGATTTTGCCCGAGCGGGTCTTCGGCAGGCCCGGAGCGAACTGGATCTTGTCCGGCGTGGCGATCGGGCCGATCTCCGAGCGCACATGCTTGACGAGTTCCTGGCGCAGTTCGTCGCTGCCGGCTTCCCCCGCCATCAGCGAGACATAGCAATAGATGCCCTGCCCCTTGATCGAATGCGGATAACCGACCACCGCCGCCTCCGTAACGAGAGGATGGGAGACGAGCGCCGATTCCACCTCGGCCGTACCGAGGCGGTGGCCGGAGACGTTCAGAACGTCGTCGACGCGGCCGGTGATCCAGTAATAGCCGTCCTGATCGCGGCGGCAGCCGTCGCCGGTGAAGTACTTGCCCTTGTAGGTGGAGAAGTAGGTCTGCACGAAGCGCTCGTGGTCGCCATAGACCGTGCGCATCTGTCCCGGCCAGCTATCGGTAAGGCAAAGATTGCCGTCCGCAGCGCCTTCGAGCACATTGCCCTCGTTGTCGACGAGCTGCGGCTGTACGCCGAAGAAGGGCCGCGTCGCCGAACCGGGCTTGAGATCCGTCGCACCCGGCAGCGGCGTGATCAGAATGCCTCCGGTTTCCGTCTGCCACCAGGTGTCGACGATCGGGCAGCGTTCGTCACCGACCACATGGTAGTACCATTCCCAGGCTTCCGGGTTGATCGGTTCGCCGACCGTGCCGAGCAGCCGCAACGACGAGCGCGACGAGCGCTTCACGAAAGCGTCGCCGGCGCCCATCAGCGAGCGGATCGCCGTCGGCGCCGTGTAGAAGATATTGACCTTGTGCTTGTCGATGACTTCCCAGAAGCGGCCGGCGTCCGGGAAGGTCGGCACGCCTTCGAACATCAGCGTCGTCGCGGCGTTGGCGAGCGGGCCGTAGACGATGTAGGAATGGCCGGTCACCCAGCCGACATCCGCCGTGCACCAGTAGATGTCGCCGTCCTGGTAATCGAAGACATACTGATGCGTCATCGAGGCATAGACGAGGTAGCCGCCGGTCGTGTGCAGCACGCCCTTCGGCTTGCCCGTCGAGCCGGAGGTGTAGAGGATGAACAGCGGATCCTCCGCGCTCATCTTCTCCGGCGGGCAGTCCGGCTCGACCGTGGCGATCTCCTGGTGGAACCAGAGGTCACGGCCCGGCGCCCACGGAACCTTGCCGCCGGTGCGGCGCACGACCAGCACCTTGTTGACCATGACATATTGTTTGGCGGCGATGTCGATCGCCTTCTCCGTATTCTCCTTGAGCGGCACCGGCTTGCCGCCGCGCACGCCCTCGTCGCAGGTGATCACGAAAGTGGACTCGCAATCGACGATGCGGCCGGCCAGAGCCTCCGGCGAAAAGCCGCCGAAAACGACCGAGTGGATGGCGCCGATGCGGGCGCAGGCAAGCATCGCGTAAGCCGCTTCCGGGATCATCGGCATGTAGATGGTGACGCGATCACCCTTCTTGACGCCGTGCTTCTTGAGCACGTTCGCAAGGCGGCAGACTTTGTCGTAAAGCTCCTTGTAGGTGATCTTCTTGTCGACGTAGGGATTGTCTCCCTCCCAGATGATCGCCGTCTTGTCGCCATGCTCCTCAAGATGGCGGTCGATGCAGTTGTAGGAAACGTTCGTGAACCCGTCTTCGTACCATTTGATCGAGACATCGCCGTCGAAAGACGTGTTCTTGACCTTCGTATAGGGCTCGAACCAATCGATCCGCTTGCCGTGCTTGCCCCAGAAACCGGCCGGATCGGCGGCGCTTTCCTGATACCACTTCAGATAGGTGTCGTTGTCGAGCAGTGTCCGGCTCTTGGCCGATTCCAGGACCGGATAGGTCGTGACGGACATATTTTCCTCCCTGCGCATTTCGGTCGCTGTTACGGGGCGGAATGCATGCGGAAAATCCGGCATTCCGCTCCGGGGCGGCGTTCTTCGCCACCCGCTTGGACGATTCATAGCAGTTCGATGCTCTGCCGCAATTAGACAAAAGCACATTTGGAAGTGAAGAATTGCAATTTCGAGACAAGAACGATATAGAACGCTCAATTCCCGGAAATCAGTGGTAGACTCCACGGCCCGCGACACCGGCGCGGACGGACAAAAGGACTATATCCATGGCTCAGCAACTGCTTATGCCCAAGGCAACAGCCGTCTGGCTCGTTGACAACACCGCCCTCTCGTTCGACCAGATCGCGCAGTTCTGCAAGCTGCACCCGCTCGAAGTCAAGGCGATTGCCGACGGCGAATCGGCCCAGGGCATCAAGGGGCTCGATCCGATTGCCACCGGTCAACTTTCGCGCGACGAGATCGGCCGCGGCGAGGCTAATCCCAACCACAAGCTCAAGCTTTCCGAGCCCAAGGTCCGCGTTCCGGACTCGAAGCGCAAGGGCCCGCGCTACACGCCGGTGTCGAAGCGTCAGGACCGGCCGAACGCCATCCTGTGGCTTGTGCGCAATCATCCGGAACTGAAGGACGCCCAGATCTCGCGGCTCGTCGGCACGACGAAGTCGACGATCGAGCAGATTCGCGAGCGCACCCACTGGAATTCTGCCAACCTGACGCCGATGGATCCGGTGACACTCGGCCTCTGTTCGCAGATCGACCTCGATCTGGAAGTCGAGCGCGCCGCCAAGGGCCGGCCGCTGCCGACCGCCGCCGAGGCGGGTGCTACGCTCGAGGCCGCACAGGAAACGGAAAAGCTGAGTTACGATTTCGACCGCGAAGAGGAGAAGGAAATCGATGCCGATGCCGTCTTCGCCAAGCTGAAGTCGCTGAAGTCCGACCGCAAGGACGAGGAAGACGACGAGTATTGATCGCTTCGTCATCGCCGAGATGCAGAACCCCGGATCGAAACGTCCGGGGTTTTTTGTTGGCCGCCGCCTCGATTAAAGGTGCGGGCGTGTGATTCGCCCCTGACCCTGACCCTCTCCCCGCACGTGGGGAGAGGGGACTTGGACGGCGCGGCGTTTGTCGCGGCAGCGGGATGAGGGGCTGCCGCGCGGCACTTGACACCGCTAAACGCCAATGCCCTTGGCGTGCAGCACTTCGGCGATCTCGTCGAGGATTGCCGGATCGTCGATCGTCGCCGGCATTTTCCAGGGCTGGCGATCGGCGATCTTCTGGATCGTCGCGCGCAGGATCTTGCCCGACCGGGTCTTCGGCAACCGCTTGACGCAGATGGCGGTGCGGAAGGCGGCAACCGGTCCGATACGCTCGCGCACGAGGCCGACGACCTCCTTTTCGATCTCCGCCGGCTCACGGGAAACATTGGAGTTGATCACCAGAAAGCCGGCCGGCACCTGGCCCTTCAATGGATCCGCAATGCCGATGACGGCGCATTCGGCGACGTCCGGATGGCTGGCGCAGACCTCTTCCATCGCGCCCGTCGACAGGCGATGGCCTGCGACATTGATGATGTCGTCGGTGCGGGCCATGATAAAGACATAGCCGTCCTCGTCGATATAGCCGGCATCCGCCGTCTTGTAGTATCCGGGAAATTCCTCGAGATAGGCGGCGTGGAAGCGCCCATCGGCGTTCCAGAGCGTCGGCAGGCAACCCGGCGGCAGCGGCAGCTTGATCACCACGTTGCCGAGCGTGCCGGGCGTGACCGGATGACCGGCATCATCGAGGATCTGCACGTCATAGCCGGGCAAAGGCACGGCCGGGGAGCCGTATTTCACCGGCAGCAGGCCGAGCCCGACGGCATTGCCCGCGACGGGCCAGCCGGTCTCCGTCTGCCACCAGTGGTCGATGACCGGGACGCCGAGCGCCTGCTCGGCCCAGCGGATCGTATCGGGATCGGCCCGCTCGCCGGCCAGATACAAGGCACGAAAGCGCGACAGATCGTAGCGCGCCACATGAGACGCCGCAGGGTCCTCCTTACGGATCGCCCGCAGGGCCGTCGGTGCGGTGAACATTACGGTGACGCCATGTTCGGCGATGGCACGCCAATAGGTGCCCGGATCGGGCGTGCCGACCGGCTTGCCTTCGAATAGGATCGAGGTGCTGCCGTTGAGAAGCGGGCCATAGACGATGTAGGAGTGGCCGACCACCCAGCCGATATCCGAGGCCGCCCAGAAGACCTCCCCCGGGCGCACGCCGAAAAAATTCTCCATGGACCATTTGAGCGCGACCATATGGCCGCCGGTGTCGCGCACAACCCCCTTCGGTTGGCCGGTCGTTCCCGACGTGTAGAGCACGTACAGCGGATCGGTAGCGGCGACGGGAGCACAGGGCGCCTCTTCGCCCGCCGCCTTCGCCGCGGCGAGCACCTCTGAAAAGTCGATATCGCGGCCGGGCACCATGTTCGCGGCAAGCATGTCGCGCTGGAAGATCAGGCAATGGGCGGGCTTGTGCCGCGCCGCCTCGATCGCCTGATCGAGCAGCGGCTTATAGGCGACGGTGCGGCCGGGCTCGATGCCGCAGCTCGCCGAAACGACGAGTTTCGCTTTGCAATCATCGACGCGCACGGCGAGTTCGTTGGCGGCAAAGCCGCCGAAGACCACCGAATGAACGGCACCGATACGCGCCGCGGCGAGCATGGCGACGGCCGCCTCGGGGATCATCGGCATGTAGATGACGATCCGGTCGCCCTTTTCGACGCCGAGCTTGCGGTAGACCGCCGCAAGCGCTTTCACGTCGGAAAGCAGCCCCTCATAGCTGATCTTCTCGGACCGGCCGGTGACGGGACTGTCATATATGAAGGCCGCCTGTTCTCCGCCACCGGCCGCTATGTGGCGGTCGAGGCAATTGTAACAGGTATTGGTGAAACCATCGGGAAACCAGAGGCCGTAGGTCCCGCGCTCCGCATCGAAGATCCGCCGCGGCTTTTCGAACCAGTCGATCGCTTGCGCCGCCTTCGCCCAGAAGCCCTCGGGGTCGGCTTTCCATGCGGCATACACTTCGGAATAGCGGCTCGCCATCTCCGTTCTCCTCCACTCGCCTCCCGGACGTGGCGTCCGGCTCCTCGCTGCGAAGGATAGGCCCGCGGCGGGAAAGGTGAACCCCGACGAAAGGGGAATGCCCGGAAAAGAGGAAGAGCGAATGCGGTTTTCCGCCCGCGCCTTGCCTTGCGCTGGAATTGTTCAGCGCGCGCCGAAGATCGCCGAACCGACGCGCACGCTGGTGGCGCCGAAGGCGATCGCCGTTTCGAAATCGCCGGACATGCCCATGGAGAGCCGTTCAAGCCCGCATCGGCCGGCGATCTTGTGAAGCAGGGCGAAGTGCGGACCGGGATTTTCATCGACCGGCGGAATGCACATCAGCCCCTCGATCACCAGACCGAGCTCGGTGCGGCAGAAATCGACAAAGGCCCCGGTTTCCTTGGGCGCAATTCCCGCCTTCTGCTGCTCCAGACCGGTATTGACCTGCACGTAGAGCCGAGGCTTTCGCCCCTGGCGCGCCATTTCGGCGGCGACTGCGCGAGCGATTTTCTCCCGATCGATTGTTTCGATGACGTCGAAGAGCGCGACGGCGTCGGCCGCTTTGTTGGACTGCAGCGGACCAATCAGATGCAGTTCGAGGTCCGGGGTTTCCGCCCGAAGCGCGGGCCATTTGCCCTGCGCTTCCTGCACGCGATTTTCCCCGAATACCCGCTGGCCGGCTTCGATGACGGGACGGATCGCCTCGGCATCGAAGGTCTTGGAGACCGCGACAAGGATCACGGAGTGGTCGGGCCGGTTGGCCGCCTGTTTGCCCGCCCGAATCCGGCTCAGGACATCATCCAGCCGTTCCTGCACTTCCATCCTTGGCTCCTTCCGCTAAGAGGTGTCACTCACCGACTGAGCGGATTAGTGAAACTTACCGTGCTTGCCAAGCCCGGTGGCCGGGAAACCGTCCCCGAAAACCCTTCGAAACTTGACGCTAGGGCTGTTTCATGATGAAGGTCACGCCAGCTATCATGAGGGTGCTTTGAGCCCCGCAGACTTCCGGAACATCGACGAAAAATGGCGACCGAACGATACAATCCGCGTGATGCCGAGCCACGCTGGCAGCAGGAATGGGAAGCAGGCAAGGTCTTCGAGACCGCGAATGACGATCCGCGCGAGAAGTACTACGTACTGGAGATGTTTCCCTACCCGTCCGGACGGATTCATATGGGGCACGTGCGCAACTATACCATGGGCGACGTCGTCGCCCGCTACAAGCGCGCCCGCGGCTTTAACGTGCTGCATCCCATGGGCTGGGACGCCTTCGGCATGCCGGCGGAGAATGCCGCCATGGAGCGCGGCGTGCACCCGGCCGGCTGGACCTACCAGAACATCGCCTCGATGAAGGCGCAGCTGAAGGTCATGGGCTTGTCGCTCGACTGGAGCCGCGAATTCGCAACCTGCGATCCGGCCTATTACCAACGCCAGCAGCACCTTTTCCTCGATTTCCTGGAAAAGGGCCTCGTCTATCGCAAGCAATCGAAGGTCAATTGGGACCCGGTCGACAACACGGTGCTCGCCAATGAACAGGTGATCGACGGCCGCGGTTGGCGCTCGGGTGCACTGGTCGAGCAACGCGAGCTGACGCAATGGTTCTTCCGCATCACCGAGTTCAGCCAGGACCTGCTCGACGCGCTCGACACGCTCGAGCAATGGCCGGAAAAGGTGCGGCTGATGCAGAAGAACTGGATCGGCCGCTCCGAGGGCCTGTCGCTCAGATGGGAGCTCGACCCGGCGACCGTCCCCGGCGACACGACGGAACTGACCGTCTATACGACACGTCCCGACACGCTCTTCGGCGCTTCCTTCCTGGCGATCTCCGCCGACCATCCGCTTGCCAAGGAAGCGGCGGCCAAGAGTGCCGTGATCGACGCCTTCTGCGAGGAGTGCCGCCGCGCCGGCACCTCGCTTGCCGCTCTCGAGACGGCCGAAAAGAAGGGCATCGACACTGGCATCCGCGCCAAACATCCGCTCGATCCGAGCTGGGAGCTGCCGGTCTATGTCGCCAATTTCGTGCTGATGGACTACGGCACGGGCGCCATCTTCGGCTGCCCCTCCGGGGACCAGCGCGACCTTGACTTCGCCCGCAAGTACGATCTGCCTGTCGTGCCTGTGGTGATGCCCGGGGATGCCGATGCCGAGACCTTCACGATCGGCGACGAAGCCTATGTCGGCGACGGCGTGATGATCAATTCGGGTTTCCTCGACGGTCTCTCGACCGAGGATGCCTTCGAGACGATTGCCTCGAAACTCGAGAAGGAAACGCTGAAAGGGGAACCGCGGGCAGAGCGCAAGGTCAATTTCCGCCTGCGCGACTGGGGCATCTCCCGGCAGCGCTATTGGGGTTGCCCGATCCCGGTCATCCATTGCGACGATTGCGGCGTCGTGCCGGTGCCGAAGGCGGATCTGCCGGTGACGCTGCCGCCGGACGTTACCTTCGACAAGCCCGGCAACCCGCTGGATCGCCATCCGACCTGGCGTCGCGTCGCCTGCCCGCAATGCGGCAAGGACGCGCGCCGGGAAACCGACACGATGGACACTTTTGTCGATTCCTCCTGGTATTTCGCCCGCTTCACCGCCCCCTGGGAGGACACGCCGACCGATCCCAAGGCCGCCAACCATTGGCTACCCGTCGACCAATATATCGGGGGTATCGAGCATGCGATCCTGCACCTGCTCTATTCGCGCTTCTTCACCCGCGCGATGAGGGCAACCGGCCACGTGGCGCTGGACGAACCCTTCAAAGGCCTGTTTACCCAGGGCATGGTCGTGCACGAGACCTATAGCCGCGGCGAGGGTGCGCAACGTGAATGGATCACCCCGGCCGAGGTCCGCATCGAAGAGATCGACGGGCGTCGGCGTGCCGTGCTGATCGAAACCGGCGAGGAGATCGCCATCGGCTCGATCGAGAAAATGTCGAAGTCGAAGAAGAACGTCGTCGACCCGGATGACATCATCGGCTCCTATGGTGCCGATACCGCGCGCTTCTTCGTGCTTTCCGACTCACCGCCGGACCGCGACGTCATCTGGTCCGAGGCGGGCGTCGAAGGCGCCCACCGCTTCGTCCAGCGCGTCTGGCGGCTGGTGAGCGAAGCCGCGGACATGCTGCGCAGCGTCGATGCTTCGCCGGCGAAGGAAGGCGAGGGGCTCGCCATCTCGCAGGCCGCACACCGTACGCTCAAGGCCGTCGAGGCGGACTACGACAAGCTTGCCTTCAACAAGGCCGTCGCCCGGATCTACGAGCTCGTAAACCTGCTCGCTGCCCCGCTGACCCAGGTCGCTGGCGGCAGGGCCGAGACGACGGTGATTGCGGCAGTCAAGGACGCCACCGCGATCCTGATCGACCTGATCGCGCCGATGATGCCGCATCTTGCCGAAGAATGCTGGCGTGAAATCGGCGGCGAGGGGCTGATTGCCGAGAAATCCTGGCCGAGCTTCGACCCGGCCCTGGTCGTCGAGAACGAAATCACCCTGCCGGTGCAGATCAACGGAAAGAAGCGGGCCGATTTGACAATTGCGCGCGACGCAGATCAGAGTGCGATCGAAACTGCCGTGCTCGCCCTCGACGTCGTCAAGTCGGCGCTGAACGGCGTCTCTCCGAAGAAGATCATCGTCGTGCCGCAAAGGATCGTCAATGTCGTCGTCTGATGAATCTGGCTACCGATTTCGGTTCTCCGGCGCACTAGCCGGCGCGCTGCTGCTGACGGCGCTCGCCGGCTGCCAGGTGCGCCCGCTCTATTCCGAAGGTGCGACGGGTGCGACGGCGACTTCGTTGGCGTCTATCGAGATTTCCGAAGCCGACGACCGCGTGGAGCAAGAGGTACGTAACGCCTTGATCTTCCTGGCCTCCGGCGGTAAGGGCGAACCGGTCAATCCGCAATATCACCTCGCCCTGAAAGTATCGCACCGGACGATGGGCGTGCTCTACGACCAGGCCCGCGACAGGGCGGGCGCGGGACGCATCGTCGTCAAGGCGGACTACAATCTGACGAGGACCGCGACGGGCGAGACCGTCGCATCGGGCAATCGCTCGGCCGTCGCGCTGGTGGACTTTCCCGAGCAGGAGTTCGCCAAGATCCGAGCGGCTCGCGACGGCGAGACTCGCGCCGCCAGAGAACTGGCGGAACTCATCAGCGCCGACATCGCCGCCGCCCTCGGACGCTGATCCGGTGGCCGGATGAGCGAGGTCAAGTCGCACGAGTTCGATAATTTCCTGCAGAAATCTGCAGCGGATTATCGGCTTTTCCTCGTTTATGGTCCCGATCGCGGCCTCGTTTCCGAACGGGCGGCCCAGCTCGCCGGTTGCTTCGGCATTCCCCTTGACGACCCCTTCGCCGTCGTCAAACTCGATGCAACAGAGTTGCAGCAGAGTGCGGGCCGCCTTCTCGACGAGGTCAATGCCATCGGACTATTCGGCGGTGAGAAGCTGGTCTGGATCAAGGGTGCTTCGGCGGAAAAGGGCCTCAGCGAAGCCCTGCAGGTTCTTGCCGCCGCGCCGCCGTCAGGCAGCTATCTGGTCATCGAGGCCGGAGACCTCAAGAAGGGCGCAGCACTGCGTAAAACGGCGGAGCCATCCCGCACCGTCGCCTCGATCGCCTGCTATAGCGACGATGCCCGTGCGCTCAATGCACTCGTCGATAGGGAACTGTCCGAGGCCGGCCTACGCATCAGCCCGGCAGCGCGCGAGCGGCTCCTGGAGGCCCTCGGCGGCGACCGCATCGCCTCGCGCAATGAGGTGAGAAAGCTCGCGCTCTATTGCCGCGGCAGGGACATCATCAGCGAGGAAGACGTGCTCGCCGTTGTCGGCGACGCCAGCGCCATCTCAGTCGACGATGCCGTCGACGCGGTTCTGCAGGGCAATGTGGATGCGCTGATGCATGCGATGAGGAAGATCACCACGTCGAAGACGCCGGCTTTCCTGGTGCTCCAGTCCTGCCTCAGGCAGTTTCAGCAGTTGGACGTCATGCGGTCCGAAATGGACGCCAACCGCCAATCGGCGAGCCAGGTGATCGCCAGTCTCGGCCGCGGTCTGCATTTCCGCCGCAAGCCAATCGTCGAGGCGGCGCTTCGCCACTGGACCGCGCCGGCCATTCGCCGCGAATTGAACCGGCTGCAGACGACGATCTACCAGAGCCGCAGCCGCCAGAGCCTCGAGGAAAGCCTCGTGCTGCAGAACCTGCTGGCAATTGCGATTCAATCAGCGAAGCGCTGAGGGCGGCGACGACCGTGGAGTTGCCGCGGCTTCGCCTCAAGGAAGCGCAACTCCGTTGCCAGGCGGATATTCGCCATGCCGTGGCAAGCTCAACTCGGTCATATCGCCGCAAGGCAAGCGCCCCGTCGACAGACCATCCGGCCTGCCGGCGATTCGCACCCGACAGCGCGGCGAGAAAAGCCCGTTTCAGCGCCGCTCGAGGAGACGGCAGATCTCTTCAAGTTGATCAAGCGTCTTATAGGCAATCCGCAGGTGGCCGCCGGAGGCCTTGTGGTTGACGGTGACCTCGAGGCCAAGACTGTCCGACAATGTGCGCTCCAGCGCCAATGTGTCGGCATCCTTTTCCTCCCGGTGCCGGCCCTTGGCGAAGTTGGGATCGTTCTGCGCCTTGATGTCGTTCTGGGCGAGGCGCTCCGCTTCACGCACGGACAGTCCCTTGCCGACGACGGCCCGTGCTAGCGCCACCGGATCGGAAGTGGGGATCAGCGCGCGGGCGTGACCGGCCGAAAGGCTGCCGGCGGCGAGCATGTCCCGCACCGGCTCGGGCAGCTTCAGGAGCCGCAGGCTATTGGCCACATGACTGCGGCTCTTGCCGATGATGTCGCCGAGATCGTTTTGTGTGTAGCCATGTTCTGCGATCAGCTGCTCGTATCCGAGCGCTTCTTCGAGCGGATTGAGGTCGGAGCGCTGGACGTTTTCGACGATGGCGATCTCCAGCGCCGTGCGGTCGTCGACATCGCGCACGATCACGGGAATCTCGGTGAAGCCGGCCAGCTGGGCGGCGCGCCAGCGGCGTTCGCCGGCGATGATCTCGTACCGGTCCTCGCCCAGCGTGCGGACCACGACCGGCTGGACGATGCCGTGTTGGCGCACCGAACTTGCCAGATCCTGCAATTCCGCCTCATCGAAGTGACGGCGCGGGTTGCGCGGGTTGCGCGACACGAACTCGATCGGCACGCGGCGATCGGCACTGACGGGGCTGGCCGGTGCGGCGCCGCTCTGCAGGGGCTGGTCCATTTCGCCGATCAAGGCGGCCAGACCGCGGCCAAGCCGCCTTTTGGAGCTGTCATCGTTCATACGTCACCACTTAGATTTCGAAACCGAAACGATCAGGCAGCCGGACGCTGCCGTTCCCGCTGTATCACTTCCGAAGCCAATTGCAGATAGGCCTGGCTTCCGGCGCATTTCAGATCGTAGAGAATGGCTGGCTTGCCGTAGGAAGGCGCCTCGGAAACCCGCACATTTCGTGGTATTAAGGTATGATAAACCTTGTCGCCCAGATGCGTACGAACGTCACTGACGACCTGCTGCGCCAGATTGTTGCGCGAATCGAACATCGTCAGGACGATGCCTTGGATGTCGAGATTGGGATTGACCGTGCGCCGCACCTGATCGACCGTCTCCAGAAGTTGGCTCAATCCTTCGAGTGCGAAGAACTCGCATTGCAGCGGGACGAGCACAGAATGCGCCGCCGTCATGGCGTTCATCGTCAGGAGATTGAAAGAGGGCGGACAATCGACGAGGATATAGGAAAAGGCATGCGCCTCCGCAGAGGCGAGCGCCGTGCGCAGGCGAAAGACCCGATCGGAATGCTGGGCAATCTCCAACTCGATTCCAAGCAGATCCATGGTTGAGGGAACAATCGCCAGATTCGGGACCGCCGTCTCCCGAGCGATGTCGCCGATCGAGTGCGTGCCCATGATCAGGTCATAGGAGGACAGGTTCCGGTCGCGACGCTGAATGCCAAGGCCGGTGCTGGCATTACCTTGCGGGTCGAGATCGACGATCAGCACCGTCTCGCCGATGGCGGCAAGTGCCGTTGCTAGATTGATGGCCGTCGTCGTCTTTCCGACGCCGCCCTTCTGATTGGCAATGGTGATAATCCGGTTCTTGGGGCCAAACATGTTTCCGCTCGCCTGTCACTTCGTTCGACGTGAGAGATTTGCAATCTCGAGCACAACCGAATCCGGCTCGACAATACTTGCATGTTTTATCATGTCGAATTGAAAGCGGCTAACGGCTTTGTCGACTTCCTGCTGATAATCCCGCCCTTTATGGAAGAATGCGACGGTTTTCGAGTCCGCCTGCAACATCCAGGGCGCGGAATAATCGAGCAGTTGCGTGAGATCCGCCAAGGCGCGGGCGGAAATGGCGTCGCAGCGGGGAATCATCGATGGGGCCGATTCGATGCGAATCGGGTGTACGGACCCCCGCGCCCCGGTTTCCTGCAGAGCCACGCGCAAGAATGCGGCCTTTTTGTTGTTGCTCTCGACCAGATGGACCCAACCGTCCGATAGACCGGAGAGGCAGATGGCGGTAATGACACCCGGAAAGCCGCCGCCACTGCCAAGATCCACCCAGGTTTTCGGGGATGGGGACAGATGGAAGATCTGCAAGCTGTCCAATACATGGCGCTGCCACAGATCATCAAGAGTAGAGGGCGCGACCAGGTTGATCGACTTCGCCCACTTCTGGAAAAGGCGGCCGAAGTGCTCCAGCTTGTCCTGCGTTTCACGTGAAACACGCAGACCGTTCAGTCTGCCAGTGGGACTCGTTTTCATTGTAGACTCTGCCCCGCCACACGCTTCGTCCCGCGGTCCTGTCGCCTAAGACAAGACAAGATCAGGGACACCGCCGCCGGCGTCATTCCATCGACCTTGATGGCCTGCGCCAAATTGCGCGGCCGCTGCTGTGCCAGTTTCTGCTTCAATTCATTAGACAGACCGGGCAACGCGCTGTAATCGAAGTCATCCGGAATCGTTGCACTTTCCTCCCGACGGATGCCCGCGATGTCCGCGGCTTGGCGGTCCATGTAGACCGCATAGGCCGCATCGATTTCCAGCGCTTCCACAACTCTGCCGTCAATGCCCGCGAGTTCGGGCCAGAGCGATTTCAGTCCAGCGATTGATTGCTCCGGGTAGGAAAGTATGTCGAAGGCCGATCGGCGCTGACCATCCTGATTGAGCTTCAGACCGTAAGATCTGCCCTGCGAAGGTGTGATCGACAGCGACTGCAGCAGCGTCCGGCCGGCGTCATAGGCGCGCCGCCAGGCCTCGAAACGGCTGCGGCGCGCGGCGCCCACGCAGCCCAGCTCGACACCCACCGGCGTCAGGCGCATATCAGCATTGTCCGCTCGCAGCGACAACCTGTATTCCGCCCGCGAGGTGAACATCCGGTAGGGCTCGGAAATGCCGCGCGAGGTCAGATCGTCGATCATCACGCCAATATAGGAATCGGTCCGGCTGAAGACGAATGGCTCGCGCCCGACCGCCGCCAGCGCCGCATTCAGTCCCGCGACCAACCCCTGCGCGCCGGCTTCCTCGTAACCCGTCGTGCCATTGATCTGCCCCGCCAGATACAGGCCGGGGATCTTCCGCACTGCCAATGTGAGCTGCAGCTCTCGCGGGTCGACATGATCATATTCGATTGCATAGCCGGGCTGAAGGATACTCACCTCTTCAAGACCAGGAATGGTACGAATGAATGCCTCCTGCACCTCCTCCGGAAGCGAGGTGGAGATTCCGTTCGGATAGACGGTGTCGTCGTCCAATCCCTCCGGCTCCAGGAAGATCTGGTGACCATCCCGTTCGCCAAAGCGGACGATCTTGTCTTCGATCGAGGGGCAATAGCGCGGACCGACACCTTCGATCTGGCCGGAATACATCGCCGATCGATGAATATTCTCTGCAATGATCCTGTGCGTCGAATCCGTCGTGCGCGTAACCCCGCACTCGATCTGGCGATTGACGATGCGATCGGTCATGAAGGAGAAGGGAACAGGGTCTTCGTCTGGACCCTGACGGCCGACCCGATCCCAATCGATGGTACGCCCGTCGAGGCGTGCCGGCGTCCCAGTCTTCAACCGGCCAAGCTGCAGACCGAAGCGTGCCAGCGTTGCGGAGAGACCGAGGGACGGCTCCTCTCCGACCCGACCCGCCGGAATCTTGCGATCGCCAATGTGGATCAAGCCCTTCAGGAAGGTTCCGGTGGTCAGCACCACGGCCCGGGCACGAAAGTGTCTTCCGTCTTTGGTGATCACGCCGCAGACCGTGCCGTCTTCGGTGAGCAGATCGAAGGCATCCCCTTCGATCACCGAAAGATTCGTCGCATCGATTTCGCGCTGCATCGCCTGGCGATAGAGCTTTCGATCCGCCTGGGTTCGCGGGCCACGCACGGCTGGACCTTTGCGGCGATTAAGCAGACGGAACTGGATACCGGCGGCATCGGCAACGCGCCCCATCAGCCCGTCCAATGCGTCGATCTCGCGCACCAAATGTCCCTTGCCCAAACCGCCGATCGCCGGATTGCAGGACATGACGCCGATGGTTTCCTTCTTATGGGTGATCAAGGCGGTGCGGGCGCCGAGTCGCGCCGACACCGCGGCTGCCTCACAGCCCGCATGGCCGCCACCGACCACAATGACATCAAAGCTTTCCATCACCTGCTCCTGTCTGCAGCGCCGTGCAGCCCCGTATCAGGCGCGTGAAGGTCGCTGTAGCATTTGAACCTGCACTGTGTCTTCGTGCTTGTAGCGCCGCGCGTCATCACGCAAAATCGCTGCACATACCGACTTTCGGCCGACGCGCGCGACACATGCAGTCGTCCGCCTGTTGATTCTTAATTTGCAGCTCCCTGTCAAGGACGTTTCACGTGAAACGGGTTGCCTGACCCGGCCGCTTGCAATTGTCATTTCCCGACGCAGAATTCGGAGAATATCACGTCGAGAAGATTCTCCACATCGACACGCCCAGTGATCCGGCCAAGAGCATTGCTCGCCAGTCGCAATTGCTCCGCCTGAAGATCGAGCCCTTCCGTGGCCAAGCCGCGCTCCAACGCAGCACTGGCTTGCCGCAGGCAATCGACATGTCGCTTCCGCGACGGCATGGCAAAGGACGTCCGCCCCGCAAGGTCCGGCAGAAAGGCCGTCAATTCCTGGAGCAGGTCAGCGATGCCCGCACCAGTCTTTGTCGATAGAAAGACGTCGGCATCCGTCGGCTGCCAGGCCGTATCACCGCGATCCAGTTTCGTTGCCACCCGGATCACCGGCACATCGTCCGTGATCGCCTCATCCAGATGGAATGCGCCCGGCTTTTCCGATAATAGCAGGACCAAATCGGCATGCCCGATGATCTCCCGCGCCCGGCGAATGCCTTCGCGCTCGACCAGTTCCTCCGTCTCCCGCAGTCCCGCCGTATCGAACAGTTTAACCGAGAATCCGGCTAAGGAAAGGTCGACGGACAGAACGTCGCGGGTTGTGCCGGCGATCTCCGTCACGATGGCAATGTCTCTCTTGGCGAGCGCATTGAGCAGGCTCGACTTACCGGCATTCGGCTCCCCGGCGATGACGATCTTCAAGCCATCGCGGATTATCTCGGCAAGACCTGCCTCATCGACATGCGTGTCGATTTCATTCCTCAAGGTCACGATGTCGGCCCAGATAGACGCGCTGACCGAGCCGGGAATGTCGTCCTCATCGGCAAAGTCGAGTTCGGCTTCGATCATCGCGCGGGCATGAGTCAGGCGCTGCGCCCATGCCTGATAGAGAGCCGAGTTGCCGCCGTGCGCCTGTTCGAGAGCAAGCCGGCGCTGCATCTCGGTCTCGGCTGCGATCAGATCGGCGATGCCCTCGACCTCGACGAGATCCATCCTGCCGTTTTGAAAGGCGCGCCGGGAAAACTCGCCCGCTTCCGCATGGCGAAAGCCGTCGATCTGCGACAACTCGTCAAGGACAGCGTGCACGACCGCCCGCCCGCCATGGATCTGCAACTCGCAGCAATCTTCACCGGTAAACGATGACGGGCCCGGAAAATAGAGCACTAGACCGTTGTCCAATGCTCGACCGTTTCGAGTCCGAATCGTTCTGAGGGCCGCAGTACGGGCTCTAGGCAGCGCCCCGCAAAGCCGCACCAGCGCATCGGCCACTCCAGGACCGCTGACGCGGATGATCGCAACACCCGCTGGCAGGGCACCGCTGGAAAGAGCGTATATCGTGTCGGTAAACTGCATCGAACTATGGGGACCCGGCAGGCGGGCCTCAGCCTCGCGCCGGCTTCGCTTTCTTCCGGTTTCACTTGGGACGCGGTACTTGGCTGCGGCGAGCATTGATCGCATCGATCGCATACCCGGACGGCGCGAGACTTATGCACATGTCCTTGCCGGAAAATCAAGCGGCACCCGAAGCGGTAGGGAGCGGCACGTTTCACGTGAATCATCGCGCAGCGCCTTCGGGTCCATTCCGAATCCGGCTATCAGTCTAGCATGAAAAGAAAGAGGCCGGGATTGAGAATCCCGGCCCTTGAACCGGCGCGCGTCGATTCGGGTGCGGAAAAATCTGTAACGCTTTCAGTCTGCGCATCGAACTTTCCGAAAATCGGGTACGATTTCGCACCGAGGGCCTAGCGTCGCAATTCGTCAAGCGTTCATCGAGTCGAAGAAATCCCCGTTGTTCTTCGTCTGCTTGAGTTTGTCGATGAGGAACTCGATCGCATCCGTCGTCCCCATCGGGGCGAGAATCCGGCGTAGCACGAAGATCTTCTGCAGTTCGTGCCGCGGCACCAGCAGGTCTTCCTTGCGCGTCCCCGACTTGAGGATATCCATCGCCGGGAAGATGCGCTTGTCGGCGACCTTCCGGTCGAGCACGATTTCGGAGTTGCCGGTACCCTTGAACTCCTCGAAGATGACCTCGTCCATGCGGCTGCCTGTATCGATCAGCGCGGTGGCGATGATGGTGAGAGAACCGCCTTCCTCGATGTTGCGGGCTGCGCCGAAGAAGCGCTTCGGCCGCTGCAAGGCATTGGCGTCGACGCCGCCGGTCAGAACCTTGCCGGAAGAGGGCACGACCGTGTTGTAGGCCCGGCCGAGGCGGGTGATCGAATCGAGAAGGATGACGACGTCGCGACCGTGCTCGACGAGGCGCTTGGCCTTCTCGATGACCATTTCGGCGACCTGCACGTGACGCGTCGCCGGCTCATCGAAGGTCGAGGACACCACTTCGCCCTTGACCGAGCGCTGCATGTCCGTGACTTCTTCCGGTCGCTCGTCGATCAGCAACACGATCAAATAGCATTCCGGGTGGTTGGCGGTGATCGAATGGGCGATATTCTGCAAGAGCACCGTCTTACCGGTACGCGGCGGCGCCACAATCAGCCCGCGCTGCCCCTTGCCGAGCGGCGCCACCAGATCGATGACGCGGGCCGAAAGATCCTTCGAGGTCGGGACCTCAAGCTCCATCTTGAACCGCTCGTTCGGGTAAAGCGGCGTCAGGTTGTCGAAATGAACCTTGTGGCGGATCTTCTCCGGATCGTCGAAATTGATCGTGTTGACCTTGAGAAGCGCAAAGTAACGCTCGCCTTCCTTCGGCCCGCGGATCGGCCCTTCCACCGTGTCGCCGGTCTTCAGCGAAAAACGGCGGATCTGCGAGGGGGAGATGTAGATGTCGTCCGGACCCGGAAGGTAGTTTGCGTTCGCCGATCGCAGGAAGCCGAATCCGTCCTGAAGGACTTCCACGACGCCTTCTCCGATGATCTCGATGTCCTGCGTCGCCAGCATTTTGAGGATCGCAAACATCAGTTCCTGCTTGCGCATGGTGCTGGCGTTTTCCACCTCGAGTTCTTCGGCAAAGGCAAGGAGATCGGTCGGCGTCTTGTTCTTGAGTTCTTGTAGCTTCATTTCAGCCATGAAGAGTCCATGTGTGATAAGGGAATGGAAGGTGGGCGTGATTTTCGTAAGGGAGCTGCGAGGGGGGAGAGGCAGGCTCTAAACTTTGTCACGGGCCATGCAGGAGATGCACGAAAATAGCGATTCACGTGAAACGCCGCAAGGGGTCCTCGCAAATTAGCGACAACTATCGCAGCTGCGAATCGATTGAATTCAAAACGGTTTCACGACAACGAGGATGACGATGAGGATCATCAGCAGCGTCGGGACCTCGTTCATCAGCCTCCAATAGCGTGCGTTCCGGCGATTTTCGTCTCGCCCGAAGGCCGCAACCGCCCGGCTGTAGTGCACGTGTACGAGGGTCAAGAGCAGCACGGACAACAGTTTGGCGTGCAGCCATCCTCCACGAAACCCGTATACGTCCCAGGCAAGATAAAGACCGAGCCCCCAGGTGATCATCATCGCCGGGTTCATGATGACCTTCAGAAGCCGCTGTTCCATGATCTTGAAGGTCTCGGACTGCGGCGATCCGCGCGGTGCGTCCGTGTGATAGATGAAAAGCCGCGGCATGTAGAGAAGGGCCGCCATCCAGGAAATCACCGCAATGATATGGAGCGCCTTGACCCACAGATAGAGATCGTCGGGCCTTGCGGCGAAGAGGGCGCCCAACAGGGCCGCAAAGGCGGCAAGGGCGATCATTGCCCGAAGCCGCGCCCGCTTGCCTGGAGCGCTGTCGCTCTGCCTTTCGCCCATCATCGCTCCCCGCGGACGCGTGCCACGAGCGCGGCGACATGGTCCGGCCTGGCGTCAGGGGTGATGCCGTGGCCGAGATTGAAGATCAGCGGCCCGTTGCCGAGCACGTCGAGAATCCGGTCGATACCGCCCTCCATCGCCGCTCCGCCGGCGACCACGCGCAACGGATCGAGATTCCCTTGGACCGGCCCCTCCTTCTGCAATTCCGCCGCAAAGGAAAGGGGCAACGTCCAGTCGAGGCCGATGGCGTCCGCCCCGGTCGCTTGCCGATAGTTCCTGAGCTGCAGCCCGGCGCCTTTGGCAAAGGCGATCACTTTGGCAGACGGCCTGCGAGCGCGAACGGATGCAATCATCCGCCGGACGGGCTCGACGGCAAAGCGCGCAAACTCCTCCTCACCGAGCACGCCGGCCCAGGAGTCGAAGATCTGCACCGCATCCGCACCGGCATCGATCTGCGCCACGAGATAGTCGGCCGAAACGTCGGCCAGAAATGTCAGCAGCCGTTCGAAAGCCTCACGATAGCGATAGGCAAAGAGCCGAGCGGGCGCCTGGTCGGGTGTCCCGTGCCCGGCGATCATATAGGTCGCGACCGTCCACGGGGCGCCGCAGAAGCCGAGGAGCGTCGTTTCCACCGGCAATTCTCGCCGCAACCGCGACACCGTTTCGATGACCGGCGCGAGATGGCCGGATACGCCATCGGCGTTGAGCAGGGCAATGCCGTCGGCGTCGATCGGGTCCATGCGCGGTCCATGCCCCTCCTCGAAGCGAACATTGCGATGAAGCGCGTCGGGAATGACGAGGATGTCGGAAAAGAGAATCGCCGCATCAAAGCCGTAGCGGCGGATCGGCTGCAGCGTCACCTCGACGGCGAGATCGGGCGTATAACAGAGATCGAGAAAGCTCCCGGCCTTCGCCCGCGTCTGGCGATATTCCGGAAGATATCGGCCCGCCTGGCGCATCAGCCAAACCGGGGGCGGGGTGACGCATTTCCCGTCCAACACCTCCATCACCTTTCGATGTTTCTCGGCCACGGCTTCGTTCCCCAATCTAAAAACAAATCTATTTGAAATGGTTTCTATTTCTTAGAGTCGGTGACTATCAAGGATTAAAATCAATCCTCACTTCGTCCAGAAGGGCGGCAAAGCCCCGCGTCGCACGGGAGGGAAATCGCCTGACCGAGCCCTGAAGTGAGGAAAGCTCAAAAAGCCGAGCTTCGTCAAAACCTTGGATGCCGTTGAGGAATGGCGCTACCTGTGGACAAGAAGTGGATCCGCGTGACAATTTGTCTTCCGCATGAGTCTTGTCCACAGCGGTGCGTCCGGGTTTTCCGCCCGGGTCTTCGATGTGAATAACCGGGCGCTTTTCCACTTGCCTGATCGCTGCCCGCGATTTTAGCTGTCTTTCGTCCCGACCTATCAACAGCCCCCGGAGAATTGCGTGGAGAATCCAAAAAACTATTTCCATCTCCACCTCGTCTCCGATTCGACCGGCGAGACGCTGATCGCCGCCGGCCGTGCGGCGGCGGCGCAGTTTCAGACCTCCCACGCACTGGAACATGTCTATCCGCTGATCCGCAACAAGAAGCAGCTGATGCAGGTTCTGGACGCGATCGACGGCGCACCGGGGATCGTGCTCTACACCATCGTCGACCGGGAACTCGCCGGCATCATCGACCAGCGCTGCCGCGAGATGGGCGTCCCCAGCGTCTCCGTGCTGGATCCGATCATCGAATTGTTTCAGTCCTATCTCGGTTCTCCGTCCCGCCGCCGCTCGGGCGCGCAACACGTGATGGACGCCGATTATTTCGCCCGCATCGAAGCGCTGAATTTCACGATGGACCATGATGACGGCCAGATGCCGGCCGATTTCAACGCGGCCGATGTCGTGCTGGTCGGCGTCAGCCGTACGTCGAAAACCCCGACGAGCATCTATCTCGCCAATCGCGGCATCAAGACTGCCAATATTCCGATCGTCCCGGGTGTGTCCTTGCCCGATTCACTGCTACAGGCGACGAATCCGCTGATCGTCGGTCTCATTGCCAGCGCCGACCGGCTGTCGCAGGTCCGCCAACACCGCCTGCTCGGCATGACGCATGGCTTTCATGGCGAGGAATATACGGACAGGGCGGCAATCGCCGAAGAGCTGAAATATGCGCGCATGCTTTGCGCCCGCAACAATTGGCCGGTGATCGACGTCACCCGCCGCTCGATCGAAGAAACCGCCGCCGCGATCGTTGCCCTTCGTCCGCGGCTCAGATAAGCGAAACGGAAGGCTGGACGGCGGCATGCAGGCGAGCCGCCAGCCAAAACCTTGGCGTAAGCCGCGCGATCGTCGGATCCGCTCGATCGCCGCGAAATCCATGCGGGATTGGAACAATGACATCCTCGCTCGTGCTGGCCTCGGCCAGTCCATTTCGTCGGGCCCTTCTCGAAAATGCAGGGCTGACATTCGATGCCCGCGCCGCCGAGATCGATGAGCGGGCGCTGGAGTGGCCGCTCGAACGCGCAGGTGCTTCGCCGGTCGATGTGGCACTGGCGCTGGCGGAGGCGAAGGCGCGGGACGTGGCCCGCCAGTTCCCTGGCGCGATCGTGATCGGCAGCGACCAGACGATGTCGCTCGGGCCGCGGGTCTATCACAAACCGAGGGACATGGCCGAAGCAGCCGACCATCTCCTGTCTCTGGCGGGCAAGACGCACAGCCTGAACAGCGCGATCACCCTCGTCCGCGCTGGCGACGTGCTCTGGCGCCACGTGTCCACCGCCCATATGACGGTCCGTCCCTTGAGCGCGGACTTTGTCGAGCGACACCTGGAACGCGTCGGCGTGAAGGCGCTGGCGAGCGTCGGTGCCTATCAACTCGAGGGCGAGGGCATCCAACTCTTCGAAAAGATCGAGGGCGATTATTTTACGATTCTCGGCCTGCCGATGCTGCCGCTTCTTTCCAAGCTTCGCGAACTGGGTTCGATCGATGGATGATTCACGTGAAACATTTGTTAAGCATGCCTTCGTCACCGGCTGTCCCGTCAGGCACTCGCGCTCGCCGCTGATCCACGGCTATTGGCTGAAGACCTTCGGCATTCCCGGCAGCTACGTGGCGCATGAGGTCACGCCGGAAGAGTTCCCCGGCTTCATGACCGCGCTGAAGGAGGGAACCGCCGGCTTCTGCGGCGGCAACGTCACCATCCCGCACAAGGAGGCGGCCTATCGACTTGCCGACAGGCCGGACGAACGCGCCGCCGAACTCGGCGCCGCCAACACGCTCTGGCTGCAGGAGGGATCGATCTGCGCCACCAATACAGACGGCCTCGGTTTCGTTGCCAATCTCGACCAGCGCGCCGTCGGCTGGGACCGGACAGCCAGCGCCGTCGTCCTCGGCGCCGGCGGCGCCAGCCGAGCCGTCATACAGGCGGTGCGCGACCGCGGCATCAAAACGATCCACGTCGTGAACCGCACCGAGGCTCGGGCGCGAGAGCTCGCCGACCGCTTCGGCCCCGCCGTTCACGCGCAGCCGATGGCGGCGCTTTCCGAAGTCATGACTGGTGCCGGACTGTTCGTGAATACGACGTCCCTCGGCATGGATGGCGAACCGGCGCCGGAGATTGACTTCTCGCCGATGGCCGCCGATGCCGTCGTCACCGACATTGTCTATGTACCGCTGAAGACGCCGCTCCTGAGGCAGGCGGAAGCGCGGGGCTTCCGTATCGTCGACGGACTTGGCATGCTGTTGCACCAGGCGGCGCCCGGATTCGAAAAATGGTTTGGCCGGCGACCCGCCGTGGATGAG
Organism: Sinorhizobium alkalisoli; assembly: GCF_008932245.1. Lineage (NCBI taxonomy): Bacteria > Pseudomonadati > Pseudomonadota > Alphaproteobacteria > Hyphomicrobiales > Rhizobiaceae > Sinorhizobium > Sinorhizobium alkalisoli. The sequence continues at coordinate 3,338,082 of NZ_CP034909.1, forward strand.
AAGCTTCGGCAGATCATCATCGACGATATGGACGCGCGCGCATGATCATCGTCGGCCTCACGGGCTCCATCGGCATGGGAAAATCGACCACGGCCCAGATGTTTCGCGAGCTCGGCGTGCCGGTAAACGATGCGGACGAGGTCGTGCACGACCTCTACCGCGGGGAAGCGGTGGCGCCGGTCGAAGCGGCCTTCCCAGGCGTGGTCCGGGACGGCGTCATCGATCGGGCCGAACTCTCGAGGCAACTTCTCGACCGGCCCGACCGGCTCGGCGAATTGGAGCGGATCGTGCATCCGCTCGTGCGCGCGCGTGAGCAGGAGTTCATCGCGCGGAATCGGACGGCCGGTGCGCCCTTCGTGGTTCTCGACATTCCCCTGCTTTACGAGACCAAGGCGGAAACGCGCGTCGATCGCGTCGTCGTCGTCACCTGTGATCCCGAGACCCAGCGCCAGCGCGTCCTGAAGCGGCCGGGAATGACGGCGGAAAAATTTGCGATGATCCTCGCCCGCCAGGTTCCCGACAGCGAAAAGCGCGCGCGCGCCGACTACATAATCGACACGAGCCACAGCTTCGACGTGACCCGGAAGCAGGTCGGCGCCGTCGTCGACAGATTGCGGGTGGGGTAGGCGCATCGCGCCTTATCAACATCGGTTCCCGGCCGAGGCGCCAAGCGGACATTCACGGGTTTACCCACGATGATCCGCTCAGATTTCCTGGGTTTGCCGCAGGTGCTGGTCGCAAAGCCGTGGAACACCTTTGCGGAACCTGCTTAAAAGCGAAGACCGGTTCGCGAGTGATTCGCGTCGAACCATTGCTCCGGGGAAGTCCGCATGCGTGAAATCATCTTCGATACGGAAACGACCGGTCTCGACAATCGCGAGGACCGGGTGATCGAGATCGGCGGCGTCGAGCTCGAGAATCACTTTCCGACCGGGCGGAGCATTCACATCTACATCAATCCCGGAGACCGCAAGGTCCATCCCGACGCGCTGGCGGTGCATGGCATCACCGACGAGTTCCTGAGGGACAAGCCGCCCTTTGCCGATGTCGTCGAGGAAATCCTCGAGTTTTTCGGCGATGCCCGCTGGGTCGCGCACAATGCCGCCTTCGATATGGGCTTCGTCAATGCCGAGCTCGAACGGCTCGGACTGCCCCTCGTTGCTGGCGACCGGGTAACCGACACACTGGCGCTCGCCCGGCGCAAACACCCGATGGGCCCCAATTCGCTCGATGCCCTTTGCCGGCGGTACGGCATCGACAATTCCCACCGGACGAAGCACGGCGCGCTTCTCGATTCCGAGTTGCTTGCCGAAGTCTATATCGAGATGATCGGCGGTCGGCAGGCGGCGCTCGGCCTCGTGACGACTGAGCTCGGCGGCGTCGCAGCCGATGCCGATGACGCGCCTATCCTCCTAATCCAGCGGGAGCGGCGCCTGCAGGCCCGCTTGACCGAGGCCGATCTCGCCGCCCATGCGGCCCTGATTTCCAAGATCGGCGCCAAGGCCATCTGGGCAAAGTACGGCGGTTGAAGGCGCCTGCAGCGCAACGTGCAAACGCCACGCATACAGACGGCCAAACAAAAAACCCGGCTCGCGGAGCCGGGTTCGGGATCAGAGCTGAAAAAACTCTAATTGGCCGTGCTGTTGGTATTCGCGACCTGCGAGCGGACTTTTTCCTCTGCCATGCGCTGCGCGAACATCTGCGCGAAATCGATCGGGTCGATCATCAGCGGCGGGAAGCCGCCATTGCGGGTCGCGTCGGAGACGATCTGCCGGGCGAACGGGAAAAGGAGACGCGGGCACTCGATGAAGAGCAGTGGCAGCATATGCTCCTGAGGGAAACCGCTGACACGGAAAACGCCACCATAGGCCAATTCGACGTTGAACAGGACCTTGTCGCCGTCCTTTGCCTCGGCATTGAGCGACAGAACGACATCGAAATCGTTCTCCGCAAGCGGATTGGCGTTGACGTTGACGTTGATATTGATCGACGGAGCCCGTTCGCGCGCCTGCAGGGAACGCGGTGCGCCGGGGTTCTCGAAGGAGAGGTCCTTGACGTACTGGGCCAGGATGTTGAGCGACGGGGTTTGCTGGGCGCCGCCATTGCCGGTGGATGCGGTATCAGTCGTCATGAGAGTTTCCTCGGACTTCGAATTGCTGAGGCCATCTAGCATTTCGGACCTGGGCTTACAACCCTCGGCACCGGCGCTGGTTCCCTGGTGATTTCGGGCATGCTCATGGATCGTCATCGGCATCAATTCGGGGCAGTCGGTACTGGGCTCTTGATGCGTTTCACCCAATCTGTGCTGCGGTTTTGGACAACGACACGCGTAAGACCAGGGCCCAAAGCCCGTCGCACGAACAGGCTTGATCGCGACGCGCCGATTGGAGGAGTTGCGGCGCCGCAGCCGGCACGCCTTAGTCGGGAAGGCGGTTGGAGGGCGGCGCGGACTCGTTCTCGTCGTCATCGTCCCTCGAGAATTCGTCCGACTCGAGATCGATGACCCGGCCGGAGGGCTGGTCGCTCCTTGCGCCGCTCGTGTAAAAAAAATCAGTTCCGGTCGTCAGGATCGTCATGCGCGACTGGAGGAAGCGGGCGAGACCGCGCCGTATCGGGGGCAGGAACAGGAGAATACCCACCGCATCGCTGATGAAGCCGGGAATGATGAGCAGGATCGCGGCGATGAAGACCAGCGCACCGCCGACGACGTCAAGGCCCGGGTCGATGCCCTTCCGTGCCGATTCCTGCACGCGGCGGAGCACGCCGAAGCCCTGAATGCGCAAGAGCGCGACGCCGGCGACGGCACTCAGCAGCACGAGCAGCAGTGTTGCCGCGACGCCGACCGCGCGCCCGACCATGACGAAGCCGGCGATTTCCGCAAGCGGAAGTCCGAGAATTGTGAGAGGGATGATCAGGGAACGCATCAAGGGTGCTCACGAGAGTGGAATTGGCCGAACGACGGTTTATGGGTGCGACATCGCCATTTGAATGGTTTATCCTTGCGGACTATATGGAACAGTAACGTAAATTCTAACAGCGGTTCCGGGTGGAAATGGGCTCTTTCGACTTCATCACGTTTTTTTTCCTGATCGCGGCTGTGGTCATCTTCCTTCAATTGCGAAGCGTGCTCGGTCGCAGGACGGGAAGCGAACGCCCGCCGTTCGACCCCTATTCGCCGCGCGATATCGCCCAGGGCCCCGAGGCAAAGGACGGCGGCAAGGTCGTTCAACTGCCTCGCCGTGAGAGGAGCGAGGAAGACGAAAGCCGCTACGCGGCCATCGACTCCTACGCCAAGCCCGGCACGCCATTGAACGGCCAACTGCGAGCCATGAACGAAGCCGACCCCGAGTTCGAACCCGGCGAATTCCTTAATGGCGCAAAGATGGCCTACGAGATGATCGTCATGGCTTTTGCCGATGGCGACCGCAAGACGCTAAAAGGTCTTCTCTCCCGGGAGGTCTATGAGGGTTTCGAAGCCGCCATTGCCGAGCGTGAGGCCAAGGGCGAAGTGGTCAAGTCGACCTTCGTCGGTATCGAGAAGGCCGATATCGTCCATGCGGAACAGAAAGGCAGTGAGGCCAATGTCACGGTGCGGATCATCAGCCAGCTGATCTCCGCCACCTATGACAAGCAGGGAAAGCTTATCGATGGCGATGCCGACTCCGTGGCCGAGGTCAACGATCTGTGGACCTTCGCGCGCGACGTCCGCTCGCGTGATCCGAACTGGAAGCTGATCGCCACCGAGTCTGAAAACTGACCGCACGGGGCGACGATGGCCTTTGATCTCGAGCCGGTCGCTTTTTCCGACTTGCCCGGTTGGCAGGAGGACGATCCCGCACTGGTGATCGCCGCTCTCCGCCGTTGCCATCGTCACGTGACGATGGTGAAGCCGTATAGAACCGGCTCCCTCGGCATCACGGTCGGCGATCTGCTGCCCGCCTTCGAGGCGGCCGGTGCGCATCGTTTTGACGCAGGTCGGGCGCGCGCCTTCTTCGAGGAACACTTCGCGCCATTCCGAATCCGGCCAGACGGGAGACAGACGGGCTACGTGACGGCCTTCTACGAGCCGGAGCTCGAGGTGCGCGCGGCCGCAGACGATGATTTCCGCTTTCCCTTCTACCGCCGCCCGCCCGAGCTCGTCGACATCGACGAAAATAATCGGCCGGAGGGCATAGACCCCTATTTCGCCTTCGGCCGGCAATGCGACGGCTCGATCGAAGAATATCCGGACCGCCGAGAAATCGAGGAGGGGTTCCTTGCCGGCCGCGGTCTCGAAATCGCCTTTGCCCGCTCCAAGGTCGATGTGTTCTTCGCCCATGTTCAGGGGGCTGCCCGGCTGATCTATCCGGACGGCACGCGCCGTCGCATCACCTATGCGGCGAAGACGGGGCATCGTTTCTCCGCGATCGGCAAGCTGCTCGTCGAGCGCGGCGAGATCGATGCCGCGACCGTGTCGATGGCGAGCATACGGGGCTGGCTCGCGGCCCACCGGGGTCGCGTCGACGAAGTCCTGTGGCACAACCGTTCGTTCATCTTCTTCCGCGAGGCGCCGGTCGAAGATGAGGAACTCGGGCCGGTCGCCGCCGCCAAGGTTCCGCTCGAGCCGGGGCGCTCGCTCGCGGTCGACCGCCTCATCCACACCTTCGGCGTGCCGTTCTATGTCGCAAGCGAGAGCCTGACACATCTCGACGCGGGACGGCCTTTCGGGCGCCTGATGCTGGCGCTCGACACGGGCTCGGCGATTATCGGCCCGGCACGCGGCGACATCTTCACCGGCTCCGGCGAGGCCGCAGGCGATCTTGCCGGTTCGGTGCGCAACGATGCGGATTTCTTCATCTTCATACCGCGCGCGGCGGCGGCCAGATATCGCCCCGGATATCGCCATGGCTAAGGAAAAGAAGCTCTCGCCGGAGGACCGCATCCTGTGGGGCAAGGTCGCGCGCTCGACGCGGCCGATGCCCGGCCGGCTGGAGGAACTCACGGGCCTGCTCGAAGAGGAAGAGCAGCCGCCAGCCGCGCCGACGCCGGAGCAGCCGGGCACGCCACCCTCCGCGTCAAAAAAGGCGGAGCAGGGCTTCAGGCTGAGCGGCAGCGGCCCCGAGTACCATCACCACCCGCTCGAGCGGCCGGTGAAGCGCAAGCTCTCCAAGGGACGGCTGGCGCTTGAGGCGCGCATCGACCTGCACGGCATGATCCAGAGCGAGGCGCATGGGCTGCTCTTGCAGTTTCTCATCAAGGCGCATGAGCGGGGGCTCAGACATGTGCTTGTCATCACCGGCAAGGGTACCTCGCTCGGCAGCGACGGCGCCTTGAAACGGGCGGTGCCGCTCTGGTTTTCGCTGCCGGAATTCAGGCCGCTGATTTCCTCCTACGAGCCGGCGGCGAGGAATCATGGCGGCGAGGGCGCGCTTTATGTGCGCCTCGCGCGCGTCAAGGGTCATGCGTCTTGACCCCGTTCGGCGAGGCAATGCGTGAACTGCGCCGCCGCAAGGGCGTCTCGCAAAAGGAGATGGCGGCGGCGATCGGGGTATCCCCGGCCTATCTTTCGGCGCTCGAACACGGCAAGAGAGGCTCCCCGAGCTTTGACTTCCTGCAGCGCGTCGCCGGTTACTTCAACGTGATCTGGGACGAGGCGGACGAACTCTTCCAGGTGGCGCGGATTTCGGATCCCCGGGTGGTGCTCGACACCTCCGGCCTTCCGCCCGGCCACACGGCCTTTGCCAACCGCTTGAGCGAGCGTATTCGCGACCTGTCGGCAGAGACCATCGAGGCCATGGAAGATATTTTGGAAAAAGCCGCATTTCCTGATAATGACAGGGGATGAAGCCCGCCCCGGCCCCGCGATCCTGCAGGTCGGGATTTGGAACCCGTGGACAAATTTCCTATAGTCCGCGAGGCATCCCGCTCGTGATTCGGACCGAATCACGGCGTTCGAAAACCTGGAAAGACCTGAAGCCGAATGACCGATATCACTCAGACCGAAGCCGGCGCGACCGCCGAATATGGTGCCGATTCCATCAAGGTGCTGAAGGGCCTCGATGCCGTCCGCAAGCGCCCGGGCATGTATATCGGCGACACCGATGACGGCTCCGGCCTGCACCATATGGTCTACGAGGTCGTGGACAACGCGATCGATGAAGCGCTCGCCGGCCATGCGGATATCGTCACGGTCACACTCAATCCCGACGGCTCGGTCACCGTGACGGACAACGGCCGCGGCATCCCGACCGATATTCATCGGGAAGAGGGCGTCTCGGCGGCGGAAGTCATCATGACGCAGCTCCATGCCGGCGGCAAGTTCGACCAGAATTCCTACAAGGTTTCCGGCGGTCTGCACGGCGTCGGCGTCTCGGTCGTCAATGCGCTTTCCACCTCGCTCAAGCTCAAGATCCGCCGCGGCGGCAGGATACATGAAATGAGCTTTACCCATGGCGTTGCCGACGGGCCGCTGGCGGTGGTCGGCGACGCCGGCGGCGAGACCGGCACCGAGGTCACCTTCCTGCCGAGCGAACAGACCTTTTCGAATGTCGAATTCGACTATGCGACGCTCGAGCATCGCCTGCGCGAGCTCGCCTTCCTGAATTCCGGCGTCCGGATCGTGCTGACGGACAAGCGCCATTCGGACATTCGCCGCGAGGAGATGATGTATGACGGCGGCCTCGAGGCCTTCGTCGCCTATCTCGATCGGGCCAAGAAGCCGCTCGTGCACAAGCCCGTCTCGATCCGCGCCGAGAAGGACGGCATCACCGTCGAAGTGGCGATGTGGTGGAACGACAGCTATCACGAGAACGTGCTCTGCTTCACCAACAATATTCCGCAGCGCGACGGCGGCACGCATATGGCGGGCTTCCGCGGCGCGCTAACCCGCCAGATCACCTCCTATGCCGACACGTCCGGCATTACCAAGAAGGAGAAGGTGTCGCTGACCGGTGACGATTGCCGTGAGGGGCTGACCGCAGTGCTTTCGGTCAAGGTCCCGGACCCGAAATTCTCATCGCAGACCAAGGACAAGCTCGTCTCGTCCGAAGTGCGCCCCGTCGTGGAGAGTCTTGTCAACGAGGCGCTGAGCGTCTGGCTCGAGGAAAACCCCTCCGATGCCAAGATTCTCGTCGGCAAGGTCGTCGAGGCCGCCGCCGCCCGCGAGGCGGCCCGCAAGGCGCGTGAGCTCACCCGCCGCAAGGGCGCGCTCGATATCTCCTCGCTCCCCGGCAAGCTCGCCGACTGCTCCGAGCGCGATCCGGCAAAGTCGGAAGTGTTCCTGGTGGAGGGCGATTCGGCAGGCGGCTCGGCCAAGCAGGGGCGCTCGCGAGAGAACCAGGCGATCCTGCCGCTTCGGGGCAAGATCCTGAACGTGGAGCGCGCACGCTTCGACAAGATGCTGTCGAGCCAGGAAATCGGCACGCTGATCACCGCGCTCGGCACCTCGATCGGCAAGGACGAGTTCAACGCCGACAAGCTGCGCTACCACAAGATCATCATCATGACGGATGCCGACGTCGACGGCGCCCACATCCGTACGCTGCTGCTCACCTTCTTCTTCCGGCAGATGCCGGAGCTGATCGAGCGGGGCCACCTCTATATCGCCCAGCCGCCGCTCTACAAAGTCACGCGCGGCAAGTCGGTCCAATATCTGAAGGACGAGAAGGCGCTCGAAGACTACCTGATCAGCATGGGCCTCGAGGAGGCCTCCCTGGAACTCGCCTCCGGAGAGGTGCGCGCCGGACAGGATCTCCGCGAAGTCATCAACGATGCCTTGCGCCTTCGCTCGCTGATGGACGGTCTGCATTCCCGCTACAGCCGTTCGATCGTCGAACAGGCGGCGATCGCCGGCGCGCTCAATGTCGAACTCAATGCCAATCGCGACGAGTTCGAGAAGATTGCGGCGGAGGTTGCGCGGCGTCTCGACGTCGTCTCAGAGGAGACCGAGCGCGGCTGGGCCGGAATCGTGACGACGGAAGGCGGGTTGAAGCTCGAGCGGATGGTGCGCGGCGTCAAGGAAGTGGCCGTTCTCGACATGGCGCTGATCGGCTCGTCCGATGCTCGCCACATCGACCAACTGACGGGAAAATTGAAGGAAATCTATTCGGCGCCGCCGGTATTGCGCCGCCGCGACGGTACCCAGGAGATCAGTGGCCCGCGCGCGCTCCTGGATGCGATCTTCGCTGCCGGCCGTAAGGGGCTGACGATGCAGCGCTACAAAGGCCTCGGCGAGATGAATGCCGAACAGTTGTGGGAAACGACGCTTGATCCGAATGTTCGTTCGCTGCTCCAGGTCAAGATTTCCGATGCGACCGACGCCGACGGTCTGTTCTCACGTCTGATGGGCGACGAGGTGGAGCCGCGCCGTGATTTCATCCAGGAGAACGCGCTGAGCGTCGCCAATCTCGACATCTGACCTGCTCGTCCGGACTCTCTTGGGGGAAGGCAGCGCGGAGCGGCGACCGCTCCGCGCTCCTTTCATTTGAACGCTTCACTCGGTCCCGAAACGGCCCTCGAACACGAATTCGCCGATCGGCTTACGCTGGCTCGGCTTCTCGCGTTCGCGCAAGTCGTCCGGCAGGGTAGAGGGCTCGGCGAGCCTTCCGATCGCCACCGCGGCCTCGACGCGATGGTGTTCGGGCACTTCGAACACCTGCATCGCCTTCTCGCGATCGATCCCCGCCATCGCATGCGCATACCACCCGGCCAATTGCGTCTGCAGCGCAAGCGCGAACCAGGCGGCGCCGGTGTCGAAGGCATGCGTGAAGGCGGGGCGGATCTCACCGCTCGAAGTCACCCGGTGCGTCTTCGAAAGAATGATGACGAGCGCCGAGGCCTTTTTCGCCCAGCGCTGATTGCCCTCGTCAAGCGTGCCCAGCAGGCGCGCGAAGGAGTCTGTGCCGCGGCGGGCATAGACGAAGCGCCAGGGCTGGAGGTTGCTCGCCGAAGGTGCCCAGCGTGCGGCCTCGAACAGCGCCAGCAGTTCCTCTTTGCCAATGTCCTCTCCGGTGAAGGCACGCGGCGACCAGCGCTCCAGGAAGATCGAGTGGATCGGGTGGTCGGCTTTTCTCTGGTTGATCTCTGTCACGAAAAACGTCCTTGGTCTTGCTTCCGAATCCCTTGGGAGGCCCTATCTATCTGGAAAGGCAGCGGGGCCGGATCCGCGGAGCGACGCTACAGAAGATGGAGCGGTTTCGAAACATGCTCGCTCAAAAGTGATGACCTGCGGCGCCTCCACGGACTGCTCTTAAGGGGAGTGCCCCGGTCCACGTTCCGGTTACTCGGAGAGCCGGCCATGAAATTTCTCGACTCGCCGCCGGAGTGATTGTCGATTCGGAAAAAAGTTGTATAAGTTCTGTAGACTTTTCCGAGGAAGGACGCGCCATGAATCTGAAAGACCCGTCGCTGTTTCGCCAGGCCGCTCTCGTGGGCGAGAACTGGATCGAAGCCGACCCCAACAATGCAATCGAGGTGACGGACCCGGCGACGGGCGAGGTGATCGGTCGCGTGCCGAAGCTCGGTGCGGCGGAAACGCGCGCTGCGATCGAGACCGCGGCGCGGGTACAGAAAGACTGGGCGGCAAGGACCGCCAAGGAACGCGCCGTGGCGCTGCGCCGCTGGTTCGAGCTGATGATCGAGAACAAGGACGATCTCGGCCGGATTCTGACGACCGAGCAGGGCAAACCGCTCGCCGAGGCGACCGGCGAAATCGTCTATGGCGCAAGCTTCGTCGAATGGTTCGCGGAAGAAGCGCGACGCGTCTACGGCGACATCGTGCCCGGGCATCAGAAGGACAAGCGCATCCTGGTGATGAAACAGCCGATCGGTGTCGTTGCCGCGATCACGCCGTGGAACTTCCCGAACGCGATGATCACCCGCAAGGCTGGCCCCGCCTTTGCCGCCGGCTGCGCCATGGTGCTGAAGCCGGCCGCGCAGACTCCGTTTTCGGCGATCGCCATTGCCGTGCTCGCCGAGCGCGCCGGCATGCCGAAGGGACTTCTGTCGGTCATCACCGGTTCGGCCCGGGAGATCGGTGCCGAGATGACCTCGAACCCGACCGTGCGCAAGCTGACTTTTACCGGTTCCACGGAAGTCGGCGCCGAGCTCTACCGGCAGAGTGCCGCGACGATCAAGAAGCTTGGCCTCGAACTCGGCGGCAACGCGCCCTTCATCGTTTTCGACGACGCCGATCTCGATGCGGCGGTGGAAGGCGCCCTGATCGCAAAGTTCCGCAACAATGGCCAGACCTGCGTCTGCGCCAACCGGCTCTATGTCCAGGATGGCGTCTACGATGTCTTTGCGAAGAAGCTCGCCGCCGCCGTCGCCAACCTCAAGACCGGCAATGGCATGGAGGAGGGTGTCATCCTTGGGCCGCTGATCGACAAGCCGGCATTGGAAAAGGTTGAAGAGCATGTTGCCGACGCGCTTGCCAAGGGCGCCCGTGTCGTCCAGGGCGGCAAGCGCCATGCGCTTGGCGGCACTTTCTACGAGGCGACGGTGCTCGCCGACGTCACCCAGGCGATGGCTGTCGCGCGCGAGGAAACCTTTGGCCCGGTGGCGCCGCTCTTCCGCTTCAAGGACGAGGCGGATGTCGTCAAGCAGGCCAACGACACCGAATTCGGCCTTGCCTCCTATTTCTATGCCAAGGATCTCGCACGCGTGTTCCGCGTGGCCGAAGCGCTGGAATACGGCATGGTCGGCGTCAATACCGGTCTCATCTCCACAGCGGAAGCGCCTTTCGGCGGCGTAAAACTCTCCGGTCTCGGCCGCGAGGGTTCGAGATACGGGATCGAGGAATTTACCGAGATCAAATATGTCTGCCTCGGCGGCATCGCCTGACGCAATTCGGATCACGCAGGCCCGGCCGGAAAGTTCTGGCCGGTTTTTTCTTTTGCCGGTAAGAATTCGTCGATGATGGTTGCCAGCGCAACTGCCCCTCTCTCTGGGTTCACCCGAGAAGGGCAAACCGCATGGAATGGACGCCAAGGAGAGCGATGGATGCCGGCCCCAGGAAATCCCTTCAAAGCGGCGATTCGTGAGCGCCGCTTCCAGCTCGGCCTCTGGGTGGCGCTTGCCAGCCCTTATGCCGCCGAAGTCGTCGCCGGCAGCGGTTACGACTGGCTGCTGATTGATGGCGAGCATGCGCCGAACGACCTGCCGTTGCTTGCCGAGCAATATCGCGCGATCGCAGGGCGGGGCAGTCATCCGATCGTTCGCCTTCCCGTGGGCGATGCGGTCCTGATCAAGCAGGTCCTCGACACCGGCGTCCAGACGCTGCTGATCCCCATGGTCGACAGCGTCGAGCAGGCACGGCAGCTCGTGCGCGCCGTGCGCTATCCGCCGCAGGGCGTCCGCGGCGTCGGTGCGGCTTTGGGTCGAGCCACGAACTTCGGCCGGATCACCGACTATCTCGAAAACGCAAACCAGGAGATCTGCCTGCTGCTGCAGATCGAGAGCCTGGCGGGCCTGGCAGCGATCGATGAGATTGCGGCGCTCGACGGCGTCGACGGCCTGTTCATCGGCCCGTCGGATCTGGCGGCCGATATGGGCCATCTCGGAAATCCAAGCCATCCGGAGGTGCGCGCGGCAATCGTCAACGGCTTCAGCCGGATCAGCAGCGCCGGCAAGGCGCGCGGCATCCTCACCCTCGACCCTGTCCAGGCACGCGACTACCGCGAGCTCGGAGCCGATTTCATGGCGATCGGCACCGATGTGACGCTGCTCGTCAGCGCCAGCGAGCGGCTACGCCGGGAATTTCTTGGCGAGACCGAGCCGGCCAGGATCGAATCCGGCTACTGATCGGCTTGGGCGCGATTACGGAATCGACTGAAGCAGTGTTTCCCGCGCGGACTTCAAATGCCGGCGGCAGGCCTGCTCCACCTGTTTCGGCTCGCGCGACCGAAGCGCTGCGATATAGGCGAGATGCTCTTCGAGCGCGCGGGCGTTGCGTTCGCGCGCATTCGCCTTGTTCCACTGGTAATGATAGTGGAAGATGATCGCGATGATGTCGTAGAAATCGATGATGAAGCGGTTGCTGGACGATTTGTGCACCAGCAGGTGGAAGCGCTCGTCGAGCTCCGAAAATTCCTTGTAGCGGTTGTCGATGTCGGCAAGGATTTCCCGATGCACCGCCTCGATCTTCTTCAGTTCCTCCCAGGCGGGATGGTCCTCCGGCAAGGCGACGAAGCGGGCGGCAGAGCGAAGCTCGAACATTTCCCTGACCTCCGTCAGCTCGAGCGCGAAGTCGCGGGTAAATCCCTTGAGCACCCAATGGCTGTTCGGCCGTTTCTCGATCAGGCCGAAGCGGCTGAAGCGGATCAGGAATTCGCGCACGCTCGTCGTGCCGGTGCCGATCTCCCTGGCGAGCTCCAGCTCGTTGATCTGCATGCCGGGTTCGGCGCCGCCCGCTAGAATCCGCCGCATGAAGCTGCGCTCGATGATCTCGGCAAGTGAACTGGTCTCCTCCGATGGAAAATAGTCGGAGGCTTCCGGGCGGCGCAACACGGTCTTGCGGCGCTTGTCCCAGCTGATCAGCTTGAGATCCTCGCAGCGCGTGAGAATCGCGCGAACGGTCGTACGGCTGACGCCGAGGAGCTGCCCAAGCTCAGGCTCGGAGGGCAGTGCAGACGTCTCCGCCATCTGCGTGAGGCAGCGATTGAAGGCGTCCTTGAAGACGGTGTTTTGTTTCGCCATTGGTTCGGTCCGGCGGTTTGGATTCGATTGCGCTTCGACGGCGTTCGCTTTAGGCGGTTTGTCGGCCCTCAGCTAGCCCGACCTCAGGCGGCAACCAAAGTTTCGCATCGAAAATGCATTGCAGCCATATAATAGACATTGACGGCGATCTGTCTATTGTAGATAAAAAGACAAAAGCAAATGTTCCGGGGAGAGTCCAAAATTGTCTGCACCGTCGTCGATCCTGCTTTCGCCGGAGGACAATGTCGCCGTCGCCACGGCTGCGATCGAGCCGGGCGAAACCCTGCCCGGCGGCGCGCAGGCGGCGACGCGGATAGAGCCGGGGCATAAGGTCGCGATCCGGCCGATTTTGGCGGGCGAGCCGGTGATCAAATATGCCCAGGCGATCGGCCGCGCCACCTCTGACATCGCGGCGGGCGATCATGTGCATTCCCACAATCTCGCCTTCGACCAGGACAGGCTCGCGATCGGCGCCCCGGTTCCACCGGAAGCGGCAAGCGAGGCCGACAAAGTGCGCACCTTCCTCGGCTACCGCCGAGCGGATGGCCGGGCTGCGACGCGGAACTATATTGGCATCATCGCCAGCGTGAACTGTTCCACCACGGTCTGTCGCGCGATCGCCGACGAGGCCAACCGGCGCCTGTTGCCAAAATATGAGGGCATCGACGGCTTCGTGCCCATTGTTCACGATCAGGGCTGCGGCATGTCTTCGACCGGCGACGGCATGAAGAACCTGCACCGCACGCTCGCCGGCTATGCCCGCCACGCCAATTTCGGCGGCGTGCTGATGGTCGGCCTCGGCTGCGAGGTCAATCAGCTGACGCTTTACGGTCAGAGCGGCGCCGGCGCGGAAAAGCGACATTTCAACATTCAGGAGACCGGCGGATCGCGCCGGTCGGTCGAGCGCGCGCTCGGCGTACTTGAGGAGATCGCCAAGGAAGTCGCTCCCGCGCGGCGGGTGCCGATTCCGGTCAGCGAGATCATCGTCGGCCTGCAGTGCGGCGGCTCCGACGGCCTTTCCGGCGTCACCGCCAATCCGGCGCTTGGTGCCGCGGTCGATATTCTCGCCGGCGCCGGCGGTACGGCTATCCTCTCCGAGACCTCGGAAATCTACGGCGCCGAACATCTTCTGCGCAGCCGCGCCGTCAGCGACGGGGTGGCGGCGAAGCTAGACGATCTGATTTCCTGGTGGGAGAACTACGTCGCGCTGCATGGCGCTTCGCTCGACAATAATCCTTCGCCGGGTAATAAACGCGGCGGATTGACGACCATTCTGGAAAAATCGCTTGGTGCGGTCGCCAAGGGCGGGCGCTCGCCGCTGACCGCCGTCTACAATTATGCCGAACGCGTAACCGAGCACGGCCTGGTTTTCATGGACACGCCCGGCTACGACCCGGTCTCGGCCACGGGACAGGTGGCGGGCGGCGCCAATGTCATCGCCTTCACCACCGGCCGCGGCAGTTGCTTCGGCTGTCGGCCGGTGCCGTCGATCAAGCTCACCAGCAACACGGCGCTCTATCGGGCGATGGAAGAGGACATGGATATCGATTGCGGCGTGATCGCTTCCGGCGAGACGAGCATCGCCGAACTCGGTGGCGCAATCTTCGATCTGATCATCGACACGGCTTCGGGAAAAAAGACCAAGAGCGAACTTTTCGGCTACGGCGATAACGAGTTCGTCCCCTGGCACCTGGGGGCGACATTGTAGAGAGAGGACGGCTTCGGCGCTTTCCTCATGCCGGTGCCGTTGCGTGTCTGAAAAGACATGCGGCGCCATAAGTCGAGGGACACGCAATCCTTGCGAGGGAGGAGACAAGGAATGCAGACGAGAAGGATCGGTCGAACCGCTCTCGCGGTGACCGAATACAGCTTCGGCACGGCGGGGCTCGGGGGCCTCTATCGCGAATGCACGCGCGAGGCCGCGATGGCGACCCTCGACGCGGCCTGGGCCTCGGGCATGCGTTATTTCGACACGGCGCCCTATTACGGTCTCGGGCTTGCCGAGCGGCGCGTCGGGGATTTCCTGCGCGACAAGCCGCGCGACGATTTCGTGCTCTCGACCAAGGTTGGCCGGTTGTTGCATCCGGTGCCGGAGGACCAGGTTCCCGACTACTCCTACGTCAAGCCGCTGAACTTCGATGTCAGCTACGACTATGGCTATGACGCGATCATGCGTTCTGTGGAAATGAGCCATGCCCGCCTCGGGCTCAACCACATCGATATTCTCTATGTCCACGATATCGGCAGCTACACCCACGGTGCGAAGAAAAACGCGGTCTATCTGCGGCAATTGCTCGACTCCGGCCTGAAGGCCCTGGAGGAATTGAAGTCCGGCGGTGTCATTTCGGCCTATGGCCTCGGCGTCAACGAAGTACCGATCTGTCTCGACGTCCTCAGGCAGGCAGATATCGACTGCATCCTGCTCGCGGGCCGTTATACGCTGCTCGATCGCTCGGCCGCCGAAGAGCTCCTGCCGCTTTGCGACAAGAAGGGAACGTCGCTCGTCGTCGGCGGCGTCTTCAACTCCGGTATCCTTGCCACCGGCCCGGTGGCGGGCGCGCATTTCGACTATATGCCGGCGACGGAAGAGGTGAGGACGAAGGTCGCGGCGATGGAGACGATCGCCGCCGCGCGTGGCGTGCCGCTCGCTGCCGCCGCGCTCCAGTTCCCGCTCACCAATCCTTTGGTTGCCTCGGTTCTGATCGGCACCGCAAAGCCCGAGAGCCTCGAGCGGAACATGGAGCTTACGCGCCGGCGGGTCACACCGGATGAATTCGCGGCCTACGAGCCCCACACGCTCGTTGCACCGGAGCTTGGAGATGAGGCAGTCCGGGTCTGATCTGCTGAACCCGAACATGATGGCTGGCGAGACTTCTTGCGTTCGGACGAACGCAGTAGCGGGAGAATGCAAAGGGGCTTGCAAATTCGGATCGGCCGCATTAGCGTGCTGAAATGTTTTTTATCTATAAAAGACGGTCCGCGGGCACCTGGCGGATCGTTCTCGATAACGGAACAAGGTGTAGTTGAGAGGAGAAACCTGATGAGCATCGCAAAACGTATTCTTTCCCGTCGTGCCTTCAACGTGTTGGCCGGCGCCGCCTTCTTGGCCGCCACGGCGCCAGCGGCGTCGTTCGCACAGGACGTCACCATTCCGATCATCGTGAAGGACACCACATCCTTCTATTGGCAGATCGTGCTCGCGGGTGCGCGGCAGGCGGGCAAGGATCTCGGCGTCAACGTGCCGGAGCTCGGCGCGCAATCGGAATCGGACATCAACGGCCAGATCAGCATTCTTGAAAACGCCGTCGCCGGCGCACCGGCAGCCGTCGTGATCGCGCCGACGGAGTTCAAGGCACTCGGAAAGCCGATCGATGAGGCCGCCAAGGCCGTGCCGATCATCGGCATCGACTCGGGTGCCGACTCAAAGGCCTTCACCTCATTCCTGACGACCGATAACGTCCAGGGCGGCCGCATCGCCGCGGACGGTCTTGCTGCGGCGATCAAGGAAGCGACCGGAAAGGAGGAAGGCGAAATTGCCATCATCACCAGCCTGCCCGGTGTCGGATCACTCGACCAGCGCCGCGAGGGTTTTCTCGATCAGGTCAAAACCAAGTATCCCGGTCTGAAGGTCGTGGCCGACAAATATGCCGATGGTCAGGCGACCACCGGTCTCAACATCATGACCGACCTGATCACCGCCAATCCCGACCTCGTCGGCGTCTTCGCCTCCAACCTGATCATGGCGCAGGGCGTCGGCCAAGCGATCGCGGAGAACAAGCTCGGCGAGAAGATCAAGGTGATCGGCTTCGACAGCGACGACAAGACGGTCAGCTTCCTCAAGGAAGGTGTACTCGCCGGCTTGGTCGTGCAGGATCCCTACCGCATGGGCTATGATGGCATCAAGACGGCCCTTGCCGCATCGAAGGGGGAGAAGGTCGACGCCAATGTCGACACCGGCGCCAACCTCGTCACCAAGGCAAACATGTCTGACCCGAAGATCGATGCCCTGTTGAACCCGAAGGTCAACTGACGCTGCGCGGGTCGCGGCGCTACCTGCGCCACGACCCGGACTGGCTTGTGGGGCAGGGGGAAGCGCCTTCCTCACGCGATGCGAAGAACGAAACTGACAGCGCGCCCGCGCGAAACTCAAGCACTCAAGCGCGGCGGCCCGGTGACGAGGAGCCGAGCCGTCGCAGCTCGAAACCGAGGAGGTGAACATGACTGGGCTTCAAGAGGTCAGCCACCGGCATGAGGGCGAGCTGGAAGCGGCCGTGCCGCGGGGGCAGCCGATCCTCGAATTAAGTGGTCTGCAGAAGAACTACGGCGCCGTCCAGGCGCTGAAGCCCGCGACCATCACATTCGTCTCCGGAGAGATCCATGCCATCGTCGGCGAGAACGGCGCCGGAAAGTCGACGCTGATCAAGCTTCTGACGGGCGTCATTGCGCGAACCGGCGGCGAGGTGCGCTGGTGCGGCGAGCCCGTGCAGCTTGCGAGCCCCAATGAGGCGATCGCGCGCGGCATCAACGCCGTCCACCAGGAGGTGGTGCTCTGCCCGCATCTGAGCGTCGCCGCCAACATGTTCCTCGGCGACGAGATCAACCGCACCGGTCTCATGCGCAAGCGCGCCATGACGGATGCGGCCCAGGGCGTTCTCGACGACCTCGGCTTCAACCTGCCGGCCGATGCCACGCTCGGCAGCCTGACGATCGGCCAGCAGCAGTTGGTCGCGACCGCGCGTGCGGCCATGCGCGGCACCCGCTTCCTGATCTTCGACGAGCCGACGGCCTATCTGACACGGCAGGAATCAGCACAGCTTTTCCGTCTTATCCGCCGGCTGCAGAACGACGGCGTTACCATCGTCTATATCAGCCACAGGCTGGAGGAAGTTTTCGAGCTCGCCGATCGCGTTTCGGTGCTGCGCGATGGCACGCATGTCGGCACGCGTCCCATTGGCGAGACGAATGAGGACGAGTTGATCGCCCTGATGATCAACCGCAGCATCGAGCAGATCTATCACAAGGAGCGTTTTCCCTTTGGCGACACGATTGTCGAGACGCGCGGTCTTTCAGGACCTGGCTTCAGCGACATATCGCTTTCGGTCAGGGCAGGCGAAATCGTCGGTCTCTATGGCCTGATCGGTGCAGGACGTAGCGAATTCGCTCTTGGGCTCTATGGTCGCCAACCAATCAGCGCCGGAGAAGTCCACTGGCAGGGCCGGAAAGTCGCGATTGACAACGAGCGCAAGGCCATGGAGCTCGGCATCGCGCTGGCTCCGGAGAGCCGCCGCGATCAGGGGCTCTGCCTCAATCTGCCGATCGGGCTCAACATCAATCTGCCGGTCTTTCGCAAACTGACACGCGGCATCACCATCAATCGCGCCGAGGAAGCGGCGAATGCCGATCGACAGATTCGCGACCTGCAGATCAAGACACCTTCGCGGCGGGTGCTCGCCTCAGCCATGTCCGGCGGTAACCAGCAGAAGATCGTGATCGGCAAATGGCTGAGCCATGGCGCCACGCTGTTCATCTTCGACGAGCCAACTGTCGGCGTCGATGTCGGCACCAAGGCGGAGATCTACCGTCTCTTCGCCCGGTTGCTCGAGCGCGGGGCAGGAATCATTCTGATCTCCTCCTACCTGCCGGAAGTCTACGAGCTTGCGGACCGGCTGCACGTCTTCCGGCAGGGCCGGCTGGTCGCCAGTCATGACTACCGGGCTGCCAGCCACGAGGAAGTCTTGGCACAGGCGATCAACGCGTGACGATCTATTGAAGTTTGCAAGGACTGCAGGGAGGGAACAATGAGTGTGGAAACGGTGGAAGGCAGTACGGCACCGACGCCGAAGAGGGGCGTCAGCATCCTGTTCGGGTTGACCCTTCTGGGTCTCCTGCTTGCACTCTGGCTGGCGCTCGGCCTGGCGACCAACGCCTTCTGGACGCCGAACAACATCAGCAATCTGCTTCGTCAGGGGGCGATGACGGCGATCCTCGCGGTCGGCCAGACCTTCGTTATTATCACTGCTGGCATCGATCTGTCGGTCGGGGCCGTCGTCGGTTTCGCGAGCGTCATCGTCGCCTGGCTGCTCGCCGCCGGCGTGCCCCTCTGGCTTGCGATCATTGCGACGCTGGCGATCGGCGTTCTGATTGGCCTGTTCCACGGCTTCGGCATCGTCCGGATGGGGCTACCGCCTTTCATCATCACGCTCGCGACGCTGACTTCGCTGCGCGGCATCGGCCTGCTCATCACCAACGGCTCGACGATTTCCATCACCAATGATGCTTTCACGAATTTCTCGCGCGCTGATTTTCTCGGTGTCCCGAGCCTTTTCTGGATGGTGATCGTCGTTGCCATACCTGCTTACGTCTTCCTGCACTTAAGCCGCTTCGGCCGCTATCTCTTCGCCGTTGGATCGAACAGGGAGGCAGCGCGCCTTTCCGGTGTCAACGTCGATCGGACGATTTACCTCGCTTACATCCTGTCCTCGACCTGCGCCGCCTTTGTTGGCCTGTTGCTCGCCTCGCGCATCGGCATCGGCAACGCCACCCAGGCGGAGGGCTGGGAGTTGCAGGCGATCGCCTCCTCGGTGATCGGCGGCACCAGCCTCTTCGGCGCCGTCGGCTCGGTCCATGGGCCGCTGCTCGGCGCCTTCATCCTGGCGACGATCAACAACGGGGCCAACCTCCTGAACGTCAACTCGTTCTGGCAGCGCATCGTCACCGGCCTGCTGATCATCGTCATCGTCTATTTCGACCAGCTCCGCCGCCGCGGATCGCGATGACCGGTGATTAATGGCAGGATCGATCAAATTTCGGAGCGCTCTATGAAAGCCGTCATCTGCCCGGAACCTGGCCGCCTGGAAGTCGTCGAACGCAGCCGTCCGGCGGCGCCCGGCCCGGGCTGGGTGCGCCTCGCCGTCCGCCGCGTCGGCATCTGCGGCACCGACTACCACATCTTCGAGGGCAAGCATCCCTTTCTCGAATATCCGCGGGTCATGGGTCACGAGATCTCCGCAACGGTGATCGAGGCGGGTGCGGGTTCTGCGCTCGTCCCGGGGACACTGGTCGTCGTCAATCCCTACATCGCCTGCGGAAGCTGCATTGCCTGCCGCAAGGGCAAACCCAATTGCTGCGCTTCGATCCGAGTCCTCGGCGTCCATATCGATGGCGCCTTCTGCGAGGAGATCGTAGTGCCGGAAGAGAACCTTTATCCGGCGAACGAGCTCTCCGTGGAGGCGGCGGCGACCGTGGAGTTCCTGGCGATCGGCGCCCATGCCGTCAGGCGCTCGCGCACCGCAGCCGGTAGCCGCGCACTGGTGATCGGCGCCGGCCCGATCGGCCTCGGCACGGCAATTTTCTCGGGGATTGCCGGGCACGCAGTGACGCTCCTCGACACGAGCGCCGAACGCCTGGCCTTCGCCGCTGAAAGGCTCGGCCTTTCGCGGGGGATTCTCGCCAGCGAGGGATCGGAGAAGGCGATCGCGGAGGCGACGGACGACGAGGGCTTCGATGTCGTATTCGACGCCACGGGCAATGGCGCATCGATGATGCGGTCCTTCTCGTATGTCGCCCATGGCGGCACGCTTGTCTTCGTCAGCGTCGTCAAGGACGAGATCCGCTTTTCCGACCCGGAGTTCCACAAACGCGAAATGACCCTGGTGGCCAGTCGCAATGCGACGCGCGAGGATTTCGGCCACGTCGTCGCCTCGATCGGCAAGGGCCTCGTACCCGTTGAGGCGCTGATCACACACCGGACGACGCTCGCGGCGGCGGTCACCGACCTGCCGCGTTGGGCCCATGACAAGACCGGCCTGGTGAAGGCGGTGATCGCGGTCGCCCCATGAACTTCATCGACGCGCATCAGCATTATTGGACACTCGGCCTTGGCCACAATGACTGGCCGGGGCCGGATCTCGAACCGATCTACCGCGATTTCGGCCCGGATGACCTGAAGCCGCATCTGGCGGCGGCGGGCGTCACCCGCACGGTCCTCGTGCAGGCGGCGCCCAATGTCGCGGAAACCGAATTCCTGCTTGCGATTGCGGAGCGGGAAGAGACGGTCGCCGCCGTGGTTGGCTGGGTCGATCTCTTCGCCCCCGATGCCGTTTCCGAGGTCGAGCGGCTAAGGCGCCACAGCAAATTCAAAGGCATTCGGCCGATGCTGCAAAGCATTGCGGAAACGGCGTGGATCCTGCGGCCGGAGGTGATCGCGACCCTCGAAGCGCTGCCGCGGTTGGACGTCCGCTTCGACGCGCTCATTCAGCCGCGTCATCTGCCGGTGATCGCCGCGCTCGCCGACCGGCTGCCGGAACTCGCGATCGTCGTCGACCACGGTGCCAAGCCCTTCATTGCCGAGGGCAGGATCGAGCCGTGGCGTGCCGACATGGCGTCGCTCGCGCTTCGCCCCAACGTCAACGTCAAGCTCTCCGGACTGGTGACGGAAGCGGGCGGAGCCTGGTCCAGGGAGCGGCTCAGCCCCTATGCGTCGCATCTCCTCGACGTCTTCGGTGCCGATCGCGTCATGTTCGGCAGCGATTGGCCGGTGGTGCTGCTCGAGGCCGGCTATGCCGAGTGGTTTGCCGCCGCTCGAGCCCTGACCGCTGCGAGGACGGAGTCCGAGAGACAGGCGGTATTCGCCGGGACAGCCGCAAGATTCTATGGGATTACCACGCCCTGAGGTACGAACATCATGGTCGGGAAGTATCGACCATGCTATTTGAGCAAAGTCGGAATTACGGAGTGATTCGCCAATAGGAGCCCCCATAGGGAGAGGGGTGTTTTTGTTGCACTGCACAAAAATCGTGGTAGTCTGCAAGTCATTGCGGACACCAATGACCAACAATCGCAAGCTTGCGTCGGACTGGGAGCGGCGCCGTCATCGATTGATTAAAGGGGGTACGCGTTCCCATGTTCTATCAGCTTTACGAAATGAACCATGCCATGATGGCACCCTGGCGTACGGCGGCGGACGCCATGCGGCTGGCCTTCAAGAACCCGATGAACCCCGTCTCGCACACCTATTTCGGCCGTGCCGCGGCCGCGGGGCTGGAGGTTTTCGAACGGGCAACGCGCCGTTACGGCAAGCCGGAATTCGGCCTTCGGGAAACGATCGTGGACGGCCGGCCGGTGCCGGTCCGCGAAAAGATCGTCTGGCGCGCCCCCTTCTGTAACCTCATTCATTTTGAGCGTTCGCTGCCTGCCGGGCGTGAAGCGGATCCGAAGGTGCTGCTCGTCGCCCCCATGTCCGGCCACTATGCCACCTTGCTCCGTGGCACCGTCGAAGCGCTGTTGCCGAATTCGGATATTTACATTACCGACTGGATGGATGCCCGCATGGTGCCGCTCAGTGAGGGCACCTTCGACCTCGACGACTATATCGACTACATCATTCAGATCCTGCACTTCCTCGGACCGGATACGCATGTGGTCGGCGTCTGCCAGCCGGCGGTGCCGGTTCTGGCGGCGACTGCTCTGATGGAAGCGGAAAACGATCCGCTGTCGCCGGCCTCGATGACGCTGATGGGCGGACCGATCGACACCCGCATCAATCCGACCGGCGTCAACCAACTGGCGGAACAGCGGTCGGTCGAGTGGTTCCGCGACAACGTCATCATGCCGGTGCCGTGGCCGCAGCCGGGCTTCATGCGCATGGTCTATCCCGGATTCCTGCAGCTTTCCGGCTTCATGTCGATGAATCTTGATCGGCACCTGGTCGCACACAAGGATTTTTTCGCCCATCTCGTCAAGAACGATGGCGATGCGGCCGACAAGCATCGCGAATTCTACGACGAATATCTGGCCGTCATGGACCTGACCGCCGAGTTCTACCTGCAGACCGTGCAGGTCGTCTTCATGCATCATGCGCTTCCCAAGGGTGAGATGGTCCATCGCGGCAAGCGCGTCGACCCGACGGCGATCCGCAAGGTGGCGTTGTTGACCGTCGAGGGAGAGAACGACGACATTTCTGGACTCGGTCAGACGCAGGCGGCGCAGACGATCTGCACCAACATCCCCGAACATATGCGTCAGCACTATATGCAGCCGGATGTCGGCCACTATGGCGTATTCAACGGCTCACGGTTCCGTCGCGAGATTGCGCCGCGCATCGTTGCCTTCCAGCGCGAGCATTCGCGCTACGCCAAGCCCGTCAAGCGCGTCATCAAGGGCGGCAAGTCGGCCTGACCTGTGGTCGAATCAGCGTCGCGGCGCCGCAGGCGCCTTCCGCGACCGTGCGGAGGGCGCGCGCCGTAATGATTTTGTGGCTTGGAGTCAAGGGCTTGACCGATTTCGAACGCCACGATCTTGCAGACCCAGACGGTCTTTCCCACATCGTTTTCATCGGGCCGCAACGGGCGGCCCGCTGATTGCGAGGTATGCTGAAGATGAACCAATCTGCATTGATCCGTCCGGATTGGACGCCTGCGACCATTGCATTGATGGTGCTCGGCTTCATTGTGTTCTGGCCGCTGGGATTGGCCATGCTCGCCTATATTCTCTTTGGCGACAAGCTGAAGGCTTTCAAGAAGGACGCCAACGATAGCGTCGACCGCATGTGCGCCGGCTTCCGTCGAAATCAGGGCCGTCACTGGGCCCATCACCGGACCGGAAACGTCGCCTTCGACGAATGGCGCGAGGCGGAACTTGCCCGGCTCGACGAAGAGCGCCGCAAGCTCGATGAGATGCGCGAGGAATTCGACTCCTATGTGCGCGAGCTCCGCCGTGCGAAGGACAAGGAAGAGTTCGACCGCTTCATGCGCGAGCGCCGGAACGGCTCAACGCCGGAAGCCACGGCCGGCTGATCCTGCCGGCTCTTGTCCGGCGTTTCACAGGAGACGCCGGAATATTTGCGCCTCGATCGCCGCGATTGCGGAAAGACCAGGCGGTCGTGCATGTAAACGGCGCCGCGAATCGGCTAAACAGCTTTCATGTTTGCTTCCTTCAAGCGGCGCCGCGGCGGTCAAACGCCGGCTCAAGTCACGCGGGAGATCGCGGTGGCCGGCAAAGTTTTGCCCTTGACCATCCGGCAGAATGCGCGCGCGACGCGGATGACGCTGCGCATCGAGCCGGGCGGCCGGGCCCTGAAGCTGACCGTACCCGAGGGTCTGCCGGAACGCGAAGTCAGCGCATTCCTCACCCGCCAGCAGGGCTGGCTGATGACCAGGCTCGCGCGCTTTTCCGGCGAGAGCGAGATCGGGCATGGCGGAATAATCTTCATTCGTGGGGTCGGCCACCGGATCGAGCGGACTGGCCGCATTCGCGGGCTGACGGAGGCGGTGACGCTCGGCGACGAGGCGATCTTAAGGGTCGGCGGGGCGGAAGAGCACCTGCGCCGGCGCATCGCCGATTTCCTAAAGAAGGAAGCGCGGCTGGAACTGGAGCGGCTCGTTGCCGTCTATTCCGGCAGGATCGGCCGCCCGGTGCGCTCGCTGAGCCTCAAGGACACCCGCAGCCGCTGGGGATCCTGTTCCGCCGAAGGAGACTTGAGCTTTTCCTGGCGTATCGCCATGGCGCCGCCGAAAGTGATCGCCTATCTCGCAGCCCATGAAGTCGCCCACCTCCAGGAGATGAATCACGGACCGGATTTCTGGGCGCTCTGCGAAAAATTGTGCCCGGATACCCGCGACGCCCGGCATTGGCTGAAGCGCAACGGCACCATGCTGCACGCGATCGATTTCGGTTAGACGAGGGCCTGGCCGAATTGTCCCGGCAATTAAGCGGATGCGGATAAGGGAAAAGTCGCCGCCGGCGGCACGGTTTCCTCGCAACCGGGTAAGATCCCGAAAGCGAAGATGCGCCCCGCGCAACGGCGCTCCCGATAGGCTCGGCAATAAAACGGTTTTTCTCGACTCGCGGCGCGTTTCGTGCAAGGTCGCATCCCATGAATACGCAAGTGAAGATCTGTGGATTGACGACCCCGGAAGCCGCGGAGCATGCGGTGGCTCTTGGCGCCTCGCATGCGGGCTTCATCTTCTTCCCCAAAAGCCCGCGCAACATCGAGCCCGACGATTCGGGGCGGCTGGCCGAGCGGATTCGCGACCGAGCGAAGATCGTCGCCGTCACCGTCAACGCGGAGAACGACGACCTCGACGAAATCGTCTCCGCGCTCGATCCGGATATCCTGCAACTTCATGGGCAGGAGAGCCCGGAGCGGGTGTTGTCCATCAAGGCGATCTACGGTCTCCCGGTAATGAAGGCCCTGTCGATCCGCGAGGCGTCCGATCTCGACCGGATCGATCCCTATCTCGGGATCGTCGATCGCTTCCTCTTCGACGCCAAGCCGCCGGCCGGGTCGGAATTGCCCGGCGGCAATGGCGTTTCTTTCGATTGGCGGCTGCTGGAGGCGCTTGACGAAAGCGTGGATTACATGCTTTCCGGTGGGCTGAATGCAACGAATATCGGCGAGGCCTTGGCGCTGACCGGCGCCCGTGCCGTCGATATTTCCTCCGGGGTCGAGAGCGCGCCGGGTGTCAAGGATTTGAAGCTTATGGATGCGTTTTTCGATGCGGTTCGCCGCGCCGAAGCCGAACGGCCACGATCAGGGAGCAAGACGTGAATCAGCCGCTTAAACCGAACTCCTTCAGAGCCGGACCCGACGAGGACGGCCGCTTCGGCATTTTCGGTGGCCGTTTCGTGGCAGAAACGCTGATGCCGCTGATCCTCGATCTCCAGGATGAATGGAACAAGGCGAAGAACGATCCCGCCTTCAAGGCGGAGCTTGAAGAACTCGGCGCCCATTATATCGGCCGCCCGAGCCCGCTTTATTTCGCCGAGCGGCTGACGGCCGAACTCGGGGGCGCCAAGATCTATTTCAAGCGCGAGGAACTGAACCACACCGGTTCGCACAAGATCAACAATTGCATCGGCCAGATCCTGCTTGCCAAGCGCATGGGCAAGACCCGCATCATCGCGGAGACCGGTGCGGGCCAGCATGGCGTGGCCTCCGCCACCGTCGCCGCGCGCTTCGGCCTGCCCTGCGTCGTCTATATGGGCGCCACCGACGTCGAGCGGCAGGCGCCGAACGTCTTCCGCATGAAGCTCCTCGGCGCCGAGGTGAAGCCGGTGACGGCCGGCCACGGTACGCTCAAGGACGCGATGAACGAGGCGCTGCGCGACTGGGTGACGAATGTCGACAGCACATACTACCTGATCGGCACCGCCGCCGGTCCGCACCCCTATCCGGAAATGGTTCGCGATTTCCAGGCGGTCATCGGCCAGGAGGCCAAGGAGCAGATCATCAAGGCCGAAGGCCGGCTGCCCGACCTCGTTGTCGCGGCCGTGGGCGGCGGCTCGAACGCGATCGGCATTTTCCACCCCTTCCTCGACGACGACGGCGTCCGCATTGTCGGCGTCGAAGCCGGCGGCAAGGGGCTCGGCGGCGATGAGCATTGCGCTTCGATCACGGCCGGCTCGCCGGGCGTGCTGCACGGCAACCGCACCTATCTGCTGCAGGACGGCGACGGACAGATCAAGGAGGGCCATTCGATCTCGGCGGGCCTCGACTATCCGGGCATCGGCCCGGAGCACGCATGGCTCAACGATATCGGCCGCGTCGAATATGTGCCGATCATGGACCATGAGGCGCTCGAGGCCTTCCAGACATTGACCCGCCTCGAAGGCATCATTCCGGCGCTCGAGCCGTCGCATGCGCTTGCCGAGGTCATCAAGCGGGCGCCGAAAATGGGCAAAGATGAGATCATCCTGATGAATCTCTCCGGTCGCGGCGACAAGGACATTTTTACCGTCGGCAAACTTCTGGGTATGGGGCAATAACGACATGACCGCACGCATGGAACAGAGGTTCGCCGACGTTGCGGCCGAGGGTCGCCCGGTGCTCGTCACCTATTTCATGGGCGGCGATCCGGATTTCGAAACGTCGCTGGCGATCATGAGGGCACTGCCGAAGGCGGGTGCCGATATCATCGAACTCGGCGTGCCCTTTTCCGATCCGATGGCCGACGGTCCGGCGATCCAGCTCGCCGGCCAGCGTGCCCTCAAGGGCGGTCAGACGCTTGCCAAGACGCTGGAGCTTGCCAGGCGCTTCCGGGTGGAAGATCAGGGCACCCCGATCGTGCTGATGGGCTATTACAACCCGATCTATATTTACGGAGTCGAGCGCTTCCTCGCCGATGCAGTCGCGGCCGGGGTCGACGGGCTGATCGTCGTCGACCTGCCGCCGGAAATGGATGACGAGCTCTGCATTCCGGCGCTCGCAAAGGGCATCAGCTTCATCCGCCTGGCGACGCCGACGACCGACGATCGCCGTCTGCCCAAGGTGCTCGAGAACACCTCCGGTTTCGTCTATTACGTCTCTATGACCGGCATCACCGGCTCGGCCCTGCCCGATCCGTCGCTGATCGCCGGGGCGGTCGGACGCATCAAGTCGCACACCGATCTGCCCGTCTGCGTCGGCTTTGGCGTCAAGACTGCGGAGCATGCGCGGGTGATCGGTGCATCGGCCGATGGCGTCGTGGTCGGCACGGCCATCGTCAACCAGATCGCCTCGAGCCTGACGGAAGACGGCCATGCGACCGAAGCGACGGTGCCGGGCGTCGAGGCGCTGGTGCGGGGGCTCTCGGCGGGCGTCCGGGCGGCAAGACTCGCGGCAGCCGAATAATCCGCCTATATTGGCGCGCAATTCGAAGGACATCTTCAGGAGTCAATAAGTGAACTGGATCACAAGCTACGTTCGGCCGAAGATCAATTCGATGCTGGGCCGCAGGGAAGTTCCGGAAAACCTCTGGATCAAATGCCCTGATACCGGCGAGATGGTGTTCCATCGCGATCTCGAAGAGAACAAGTGGGTCATCCCGCAATCCGGCCACCACATGAAGATGCCGGCCAAGGCACGTCTGAAGGACCTGTTCGACGGCGGCATCTATGAGGCTCTGCCGCAGCCGAAGGTGGCGCAGGATCCGCTGAAGTTTCGCGATTCGAAGAAATATATCGATCGCCTGCGCGACAGCCGTGCCAAGACCGAACTCGAAGACACGATCGTCGCCGGCCTCGGCCTCGTCCATGGCATGAAGCTCGTCGCAGTCGTGCACGAGTTCAACTTCATCGGCGGCTCGCTCGGCATGGCGGCGGGCGAAGCGATCGTCAAGGCCTTCGAACGGGCGATCGCGGAGAAGTGCCCGCTGGTCATCTTTCCGGCTTCTGGCGGCGCCCGTATGCAGGAAGGCATCCTGTCGCTGATGCAACTGCCGCGCACCACGGTCGCCGTGAACATGCTCAAGGAAGCAGGCCTCCCCTATATAGTCGTGCTCACCAATCCGACGACCGGCGGTGTCACCGCCTCCTATGCGATGCTGGGTGACATCCACATGGCCGAGCCCGGCGCCGAAATCGGCTTTGCCGGCAAGCGGGTGATCGAGCAGACCCTGCGGGAGAAGCTGCCCGACGGCTTCCAGACCTCCGAATATCTCCTGGAGCACGGAATGGTGGACATGGTGGTCAGGCGCCACGACCTCCCGGAGACGCTGGCACGCGTCCTGAAGATCCTGATGAAGAAACCCGCGGAAGCCGCAAAGCGCGAAGAAACCGCCCAGGTGTCCGTGCTGCCGCTCGCGGCCAGGGCCTGAGCCGCAGTAGCACCTGAATTGCTGCATGTCTTTCCCCGGAGCAGACATGCGGCAGACGTGCAAGAGCGAGGCGGAGCGAACCCGCCTCGCATCTGTTCCGATCCCGCTGCAGCGGTCCTATTCTCGAGGCAAACATAATGACGGCGGCTGAGGTCAGCGAAGCGGCGCAGGAGATCGAGAAGCTTCTCGCGCTCCATCCAAAGGGGTTCGACCTGTCGCTGGACAGGATCACCCGCCTGCTTGCGGCGCTCGGAAACCCCGACCGACGCTTGCCGCCGGTCATTCATGTTGCCGGTACGAACGGCAAAGGCTCCGCCACCGCCTTTTCACGGGCGATCCTCGAGGCGGCGGGCTACAGCGTGCACGTGCACACCTCGCCGCATCTCGTCAACTGGCACGAGCGCTATCGCCTCGGAGCGAGGGGCGGAAAGGGTAGGCTCGTCAGCGACCCGGTCCTTGCCGATGCGGTGCGCCGCGTTGCGGCGGCCAATGCCGGCCAGAAGGTGACTGTCTTCGAACTGCTGACAGCTGTCACCTTCCTGCTTTTCGCCGAGCATCCGGCCGATGTCGCGATCATCGAGGTCGGGCTTGGGGGCCGCTACGATGCGACGAATGTCATCGCCCGGCCGGCCTGCTCCGTCATCATGCCGATCTCGCTCGACCACCAGGCCTATCTCGGCGATCGGGTGGAACTGATCGCCGCCGAAAAGGCCGGCATCATGAAACGCGGCTGCCCCGTGGTGATCGGCCATCAGGAGGAGGACGGCGCGCGCGACGTGCTCGTCGAAACCGCCGAGCGGCTCGGCTGCCCGACGTCCGTCTACGGTCAGGACTTCATGGCGCATGAAGAGTACGGCAGGCTGATCTACCAGGACGAGGGCGGACTTGCGGACCTGCCGTTGCCGCGCCTGCCCGGCCGGCACCAATATGCAAATGCCGCCGCGGCTATCCGCGCCGTGCGGGCCGCCGGTTTCGAGGTGCCGGAGGCAGCGATCGAGAAGGGCCTCGCAAGCGTGGAATGGCCGGGCCGGCTGCAGCGCCTTGCCGGCGGCAAGCTGTCTCATCACGGACCGGCGGGAGCCGAGATCTGGATCGATGGCGGCCACAATCCCGGCGCCGGTCAAGTCATTGCCGAGGCGATGGCGGGCTTCGAGGAACGAGAGCCGCGACCGCTGTTCCTGATCATCGGCATGATCAACACCAAGGATCCGGTGGGTTATTTTCAGGCCTTCCTCGATCTCGCCGAGCAGGTCTTCACCGTACCGATCCACGGCTCCGATGCCGGGCTCGATCCCGTCGCTCTCGCTGCAGATGCGGCATCGGCGGGCTTCGAGACCAATGCGACGTCGTCAGTCGCAGAGGCGCTCGGCCTCATCGCCGAGCTCACGCAGGAGGATCCGGTGCCGCCGCGCATCCTGATCGGCGGTTCGCTGTATCTCGTGGGCAACGTGCTCGCCGAAAACGGCACCCCCCCGCAGTGAGGCGGGCGGAGCAACCCTGTTCAGGCGCATCGCATGGATTGCCGAATCACCGGGGCTGTCGTTCAGCCAAGGCCAGGAGGCAGCCATAGCTCTGACTGCCGGGCAAGAAAAAAGCCCGGGCAGGCCGGGCCTTTCAGGTTCAAATCTCTCGAACTCGCCGCTCAAGCGGCCGCATTGGAAATCCAGGAGCTCAGTGCCGTCTTGGGAGCAGCGCCGACCTTGATGTCGGCAACTTCGCCGGCCTTGAACACGGCGAGCGTGGGGATCGAGCGCACGCCGTACTGGGCGGCGAGTTCCGGGTTTTCGTCGATGTTGAGCTTGGCGACCTTGACCTTGCCCGCCAGCTCGGCGGCAATTTCCTCAAGGCTCGGCGCTATCATTTTGCACGGGCCGCACCACTCCGCCCAGAAATCCACGACGACCGGCTCAGCGGAATTCAGGACTTCTTTTTGAAAGTTGGACGCATCGACTTTTACGGTAGCCATCGGCTGCTCCTTGCGTTCGGAAATGGCATTGTCCAGATGTTGTGCCTGATGTGAGGCCTCGCCACCGGATTTTCAATAAGGGGTATCTCACTTTGTCGCGAGCTCTTCAAGGCTCCTGTCCAGCATCGTATCGGTCAGCACCCTGACGGCGGGACCCTCGGTGAAGATCAGCACGGAACGGAATTGCCTGCCGGGATAGAGCGGCTTCAGGAGTTCCCGATAGATGGCAAGCTGCGTCCGGTGAACAGGGGCAATCTCCTCGAGTGTTTCCGGCACCTGGCGATTGGTCTTGAAATCGGCGATGGTCACCGCGTCGTTGGAAGCAGCCAGGCGGTCGATTCGTCCGGAGACCGCGAACTCGCGCCCGCCAAGCTTCAGCGTTCCCATGACGGAGACTTCCGCGCGGCTTTGCCCGCCGAAAAGCGACGTGAGGTCGGGATGATCGAGCACGTCAATGACGGCGTCGATCAGCCGGCTCCGGTCCTTATCCGACCAGCGCGGCACGGACCGGCTGAGATAGCGTTCGGCCGCGGCGCGGCGTTCGGCGCCGTCGATCGCGGGCAGGACCTGCAGCAGCCGGTGCAGGATCGCGCCGCGCAGCATCGAGAAGTTTGGCGCACCCTTTTCGGCAAAGAGAGCCGAACCGACGATCACCTCCCCATCCGGATCATCGATTGCGATCCTCGTGCCGGAGGGGGTGAGCGGCCGAGGCAGCCGGCGCTGCGGCGGCAGGGGCATCGAAAGGGCGGGCGGCAGGCCGGACGCCGCCGGTCCCGATTTCGCCGGAGTCGCGTCCGTCTCCTTCAGTGCCACGGGCACCTGCGTCTCGCGCCAGATATGTCCGGTCCATTCCTCGCCGCCGGCACGGAAGACCGCCGGTCTGGCACGGCCCTTCGGGTCATGGGCGAGCGTTCCCCGCACCATGGCATGCCATGTATCAGGCGTCTGTCGCTGACCGCGATAGCCGCAGACGACCAGGCGGTCCGCGGCGCGCGTCATGCCGACATAGAGCAGGCGCCGATATTCCTCCTCGGCCAGTGTCTTCAGGCGCTCGTTATCCTCGGAGATCAGCGAATTGGATGGCGATCCAGGTGCCCGCCAGGCCGGAACGCCCAACAGCGAACGATCGGCCCGCCGTCTTTCGAGAAGGCGTAGGTCCGACACTTGCTGACGGACGAAGGCGGCGCCGCCGCCATCGACCAGGAAAACGACAGAGGCCTCGAGGCCCTTCGCCGCATGCACGGTCATGACACGCACCTCGTCGCGCTCCTTGTCCTGCTCGCGCTTCACCGTCGGCGCCTCGATCTCGAGCGTCGAGATGAAGGCCTGCAGGCCGGGCAGGCCGTTTCTTTCGTGGTCGAGGGCGAAGGTCAGGAACTCGTCGAGAATGTCGCCGACCTCGCTGCCGAGCCGCGCCAGAAAGGCGCGCCGGCCGCCCTGGGCGCCGAGCACGCGGGCATAGAAATCGTGCGGCGGCAGGGTGCGGGCGAGGCTTCGGAAGTCGGCGAGCCTCCTGGCGACCTCACCGAAGCGGCTGCTCTCTTCCGCCGCAAGCCGTTGCAACCGCAGCCAGAGGCTCTCGCCTTCCGCCCGGGGCGCCGCGAGCTCGAAGAGATCGTCTTCGCCAAGATTGAAGAGCGGGCTCTTGAGCAGCGCGGCAAGAGATAGATCGTCCTCCGACAGCAACACGAATCGGCCGAGCGCCATCAGGTCCTGCACGGCGATATGGCTGTTCAGCACCAGCCGGTCGGCGCCGGCGACGGGGATGTTGCCGCGGCGCTTGAGCGCCCGCGTCAGCGCGTTGACGAAGGCATCGCGCTTGCGCACGAGCACGATGACGTCGCCGGGGCGCATGGGTCGCCGCACGCCCTTCTCGATCACCGCTTCCTTGCCGATCCAGTCCTCGAGTACCGCTGCGATCCGCCGCGCAAGCGTGTTCACCGGCGCCCGTTCCGGCGTCGCATCGAAGGGCGCGGTCCACTCGTCCTCGGATGCGGTCGGCTCCGGTGCAATCACATCCCAGATGTCGACGGCGCCAGGATGGCCGATCCGGTTGGAGGCGTGCACGACCGCTTCGCTTCGGGCGCTAAGACCTTTCGCATTGGCCGGATTGGCAAAGACCGTATCGACCGCCGACAGCACGTCTACCGTCGAGCGGAAGGAAAGCTGCAGGCGGATCGGGCTGAAGTGCCGGTTTGCGCCGCGCACGCGCCGCTCGGTGAGGAGGCTCTCCTTTGAGAAGCGCTCCGGCCGCGCCCCTTGGAAGGAATAGATCGACTGCTTCTCGTCGCCGACGGCGAAGATTGTCCTGTCGTCGGCGCGCGCCGTCTCGCCGGCGAAGAAATCGGCCGCGAGCGCCTGGATGATCGTCCATTGCGCCGGGCTCGTGTCCTGCGCTTCGTCGACGAGGATGTGGTCGATGCCCTGGTCGAGCTTGTAATGCACCCAGGCACCGACGTCGCTGCGGGAAAGCAGCGCCGCCGTTCGGTTGATCAGGTCCTCGAAGTCGAGCTGGCTGCGTGCTTTCTTGATCTCCTCATAGTCGCGGTCGAGTCTTTCGGCGAGGATGAGAGCGGCGCGCGTCGCCTCGCACATCCGCACTATGCTCACCCGGTCGGCACAGGCCGCGATGTGATTGCGCGCCTCCTCGATCAATGGCGCAAGATGCGGCGCTCGTCCAAGCATCGCCTTGTTGAAGAAGGCGGAATCCGCCTTCGGCTTGCCGCCGCCGTTGAAGAACAGCTTCAGCAGTCGGGCGAAGCGCTCTTCCGCATCATCGAGCCCGCAAATGGCCTTCAACCCTTCGGCGATCTCGATGGCCTTGACGCCGCCAAACTCGAGCGCCAGCGCGACATACTGATCGAGTGTCGCGCCGTTGAGGCCGGCGAGCGGCCAGACTTTGGCCATGACGCTTCTGGTCGTCTCGCCCGGCGCAACCCCGAGGGCGCTGCGAAGAGCCGCTTCAATTCCGCCCTCATCGGAAGCGCGGTCGAGAAAGCCGCGGATCTGCGTGCGATTGGCAATGATCGCCTCGAGCAGCTTCTCAAGACCGGTATCGTCGGCAAGGTCGAGCGCGGTGGCGAAGGCCGCCGCGAGCGCCGCCTCGCCCGGCCTGGCGGTGGCCGCCAGAAGCGCGCGCCGCGCATCGGCAAGCAGGACCGCGGCGGCGCGCTCGTCGAGCACGGAAAAGTGCCCCGCGACGTTTGCCTCCAGCGGGAACTGGTGCAGCAGCGCCTCGCAGAACGCGTGGATCGTCTGGATCTTCAGGCCACCGGGCGTTTCCAATGCCTTGGCGAAGAGCCGCCGCGCCTCCTGCATTTTTGCGAGCGTCGGCCGCGTTCCCTCGATCGCCGCGATCCGCTGTTCCAGCGTTGCGTCGTCGAGCGTCGCCCATTCGGCAAGCCGCTCGAAGATGCGGTTCGACATTTCGGAAGCCGCCGCCTTCGTATAGGTGAGGCAGAGGATGGCGGAAGGCCGGCAGCCGGCAAGCAGGAGCCGGATGACGCGCTGCGTCAGGACATGCGTTTTGCCCGAACCGGCATTTGCGGAGACCCAGGCCGAGCGGACCGGGTCCGAGGCGAGCGCCTGCTGTCCGGTCGTCCAGTCGATCCACGCTTTGGGCGTCCCGTCGGCGGGTCCGAAACGGTCACTCCTCATCGTCGTCCTCGCCGTCCGCCGTCGCCCATTCGGCGACGCGCGCCAGATGGTCGTATTCGCCGCCGTAGTCCCGCTCCTTCTGCACGATCAGCCGCGAGGCAAAGCCGTATCGGCCGCTTAACAGCGCGCCGAGAAGCTTTCGCAGTTCGGCGAGCGATTCCTCTGCAAGCTGGTCGGCCGTCTTCGTGTCCCTCGCCTTGCTGCTCTCGTTGTTGACCGTATCGACTGCAAAGCGGCTGCCGGGCTTCAGCCGCACATAGCTTAACGAATGGGGCGTTTCCGGACCGAGCGCTCCGAAAGCGCCAGCCTTGAGAGCGGCTGCTTCCAACGCCAGTTGCGGGTCGAGGAGGGCTCGCGCTTCCTTCGCCGAGGGGCTGGAACCGGTCTTGTAATCGATGATGTCGACAGTGCCGTTTCTCAACCGGTCCAGCCGGTCGGCTATGCCCGTCAGCATTATGTCGGCAAGGCCGATATCCATTGCCGCCGCAACCTCGGTAAAAGACTTGGCGATGCCGGGGCGGCGCTCCCGCTCCCAGAACAGGAACGCCCGCGCGACCGCTTCGAAGCGCGGCCGCCAGACCGTATCAATATGGGCGGGCAGCCTTTCCTCGTCGAAAGCTTCCTTGATCAGGCGGGCCATCGCCTCTTCCCCCTGGGGGGAAGAGGCATCGAACCCGCCCTTCACGAATCGCTCGACGATCCGGTGATAGAGCGAGCCGCGTTCGGCCGCGTCCGGATCGCAGTTGAACGGATCGAGCGGCGTAAGCCGCAAAATGCGGCGGGCATAGATCGAATAGGGGTCGCGGCGCAGGCGCGACACTTCGCTGAAGGAGTATTTGCGCGGCTGCAGATCGGCCGGAGGCTTTGGCTGCGGCCGTTCGGCAAGCGGCTGGCGCGAGCCCTCG
Source organism: Sinorhizobium alkalisoli (assembly GCF_008932245.1). Taxonomy (NCBI): domain Bacteria; kingdom Pseudomonadati; phylum Pseudomonadota; class Alphaproteobacteria; order Hyphomicrobiales; family Rhizobiaceae; genus Sinorhizobium; species Sinorhizobium alkalisoli. The sequence continues at coordinate 3,372,854 of NZ_CP034909.1, forward strand.
TCGAGCATGCGCATCCATTGCAGATAGCTGGCGCCATTCGCCCTGAGCCGGCTCGCCAGCGCCTCGCCGCCGAGCGCCTGCAGGCGCTGCAGCCATCTGGAGGCCACCGTCGGTGCCGCGCCTTGGCGCATCGCGCGGGAGAAGATCAGCCGGCGGGTGCCGCAGGCCATCTGGAAGTCATGGGCGAGTTGGCCGATCCGCCGTTCTGGGGGTTCCAGGCCGATGCCGGATTTCATCGTGCGCGACAGGAAGGGGTCGTTCGAGGTCTGGCCCGGCCAACTGCCCTCGTTCATGCCGCCGAGCACGACGAGATCGACGCTTTGCAGGCGGGATTCCAGGGCGCCGAAGATGAAGACACGGGGATTGCGCATCGACCGTGGCTTCACTGCTTCGCTTGCGGCAAGCGCTTCGACGATGTCGCACCATTGCGATCCGTCCGCCTCCATCTGTCCCTCAGTCCCAATGATGCCGCTCAACAGCGCTGCCAATGCTTCGCCGGCTTCCGGTCCCCAAAGTTCGGCCAGGCTGCCGCGTTCGTCGATGACGACGGCTTCGAGCGCCCGGCCCGTCCGCTCGGCCCAATCGGCCAATGTCAGCGTCATGGAGCGCGGTCGGCCCTCGACAGGACGCGAGGTCAATGCGCCCGTCAGTGGAGCGACGGCGGAGGCAATCCGTCGGGCGAGAGCGCGTGCCAGGGCGATTTCATCGCCGCCCATTCCCGCTCGCCAGGGCGGTGGATGACGGTCGACGGTGTGTTGCGCAAGCGCCTTGTCGAGCACTTCTTCCAGCGCTGAAATCTCGGCGACTGCGGTGCTGCCGCGCAGTGCCAGGAGTTCCAGAGTGTCGGCGGCGCGGCGCGCCTCCTCTACGGCGTAGCCGAAGCGCGCCAGCGGGTGCTTGAGAAGGCCGACGAGCGGCACGGGATCATTCGGCCTGAGCGTCGCCTCTATCAGCAGGCGGGTAAGCGTGCCCGCCTGGGTCGCCGAAAGCGGGACGCCGGCGGAATCGTCGGCTTCGATGCCGAAACGGGCAAGCTCTGCGCCCACACGGCGTGCCAACCCGCGGTCCGGCGTGATAAGCGCCGCCTGGCTGTCCTCGTCGCCTTCGAGCGCGAGCCTGAGCGCAATGGCGATTGCCGTTGCCTCCTCGCGCTCGTTCGCGGCCTCGATCAGCGCTACGTCGGCAAAGGCCGCAAGAAGCCTCTCGCGGTCGAACTCATCGCGCGTCTCAGTCCAGCTGTCGGTAGCCTTCGCCGGCAGCAGCGCCCGTGAGAGGATGGCACTGCGATCATCGAGATCGCGAGCGACGTTCCCGAGCACCGGCACCTGGCGGCGCTCTGTCGCCATGCGCTGCAAAAGGCGCTGCAGTCCGTATTGGGGATGGGTGCGGCTGGCCGGATCTGTCGTGATGGAGCGATCTCCGGCAATCAGCCCCCATTCCTCGTCGCTCATCGCCTGGTCGAGACCGGGAAGCACGATGGTGCCGTTCGGCAGCGCCTTGACGGCCGCAATCAAGGAGGCAGTCGCGGGAATGGAGCCGGTCGAGCCGGCGATGATGATCGGTCCGGTTACCATTCCGGCGGCCATGCGCTGCGTTTCGGCCTTAAGCACCGCATTCCTGTGGCGCGCCGGCGAGGAATGCTTGATCTCCGCAAGCCGGTCCGGCCAGTAGGTTCGGGCGATCTTCAGGAAGGCGAGCGTCAACTGCCACCAGAGCGCATGTTCGCCGGCGTCGAGCCCGTCCAGCGCCTCCCAGTCGAGCTCCTCCGTTTCGATCGAGTCGATCAGTTCGGCAAGGTTGCGCGCCAGCCAGATGGCGTCGGCAGGGCTTGCCGGCGCGATCAGCGGACTTTCTGCATGGATCTCGAGCACCACCTGGGGCAGGCGATTGCGCCAGGCAAGGATCAGCCGTCCGAGTTCGATCAGCCGCGCCGTGCCGGAGAGCGGCGGCGCAAGATCGAGGATCGCCGGCACGTCCGCGTCGAAGAAGCCGCTGTCGTCATCCGTTTCGCCGAGAGCACGGATCGTCGGCAGGATTGCAGAGCGGCCGCCGAGCAGGTCCACGAATTCCGAGCGCAGCACGCGTGCCGCGCGCCGGGTGGGCAGAAAGATCGTCACGCCGGCAAGGCCGAGCGGGTTTGCTGGATCATACGCGAAATCCGGCATGAGCGTGCCGTCCAGGAGCGTTTCCGCCAGCGTTTTCAGAAAGGGCAGTCCGGGAGGAATCGTGTAGACGTTTGGTTCGCGTCCGGACACCCTATCCTCCAGGATGGAAGCGCCGGACGATCGCCTCGGCGTCCGCGATCGCCTCGGGCGTTCCGACGGTCATCCATTGGCCGTCGAGCATCAGACCGAAGAGGCGCCCCTTCGCGATGGCCCGGTCGAAATAGATGTTCAGGTTGAAGGCCTCTTCGGGCGCGTCGGCGAGTAGCCGCGAATCCATCGCGATCGCACCCGCGTAGATGACGGGCCGTTCCATGCCTTCCTCGTAACGCCTGAGCCTGCCCTCCGCGGTCAGCGAGAAATCCTTCTTGCCATTGTGGCCGGTCGTGTCCTCGATGCGCACACAGAGCAGCGCCATGTCCATGTGCTCCGGATCGTAGAATTCGGCGAGCCGCTGCAGGTTGCTCGGCCCCCCCGCTCTCTCGCCAACCCAGAAGAGATCGGCATTCATGACGAGGACCGGTCCGTCGTCGAGCAGCCTCAGCCCCTTGGCGAGCCCACCGCCGGAATTCATCAGCGCATCACGCTCGTCGGAAATCAGGATGCGCGGTATCGCCCGGCGCCTGAGATGCGCTTCCATCTGGTCGGCGAAGTGATGCACGTTCACCGCGGCCGTCGTGACGCCGGCGGCGGCGAGCAGGTCCAGCACGTAGTCGATCATCGGCTTGCCCGCGATCGGGACGAGTGGCTTCGGCAGCGCATTTGTGATCGGCCTGAGGCGTGTGCCCAGTCCGGCTGCAAGCACCATGGCATTGGTGATGGGCATCGTGTCCTAGTTGGCTGATTCGGGTGCCAGGATTCCAGCCTTAATGCACCATTCGCGCAAGGGTGTCAGCACCTCATGTCCGAGCGCCTGCTGTAGATAGGTGAAGGTGCGCGGCATGTGCTTCATATAGCCGGGCTTGCCGTCGCGCTGCATCAGCCGCACCCATATTCCCGCAAGCTTGCAATTGCGTTGCGCCGCCATCAGGTGCCAGTCGCGAAGGAACGCCGTTTCGTCGAAGGACCCGAGAACCTTGCGTTCGCTCATATAGCCGTCCATGAGGCGAGCGGCGAGATCGGTATCGATCGTCACGCGGGCATCCTGGACGAGCGAGGCGACGTCGTAGGCCGTCGGCCCGATCATCGCGTCCTGGAAGTCGATGAGGCCGATCCGGTCGAGTCCGCCGCGATCCCCCCGCCAGAGAACGTTCGGCGAGTGGAAATCGCGCAGCAGCAGGTTCTTCTCGCCGCCGCAAAGAATGTCGACGAGCTGGTCCCAGATGGCGAAATATTCACTGCGCTCTGTTTCGGATGCGGGCGCGCCGCGCTGCCACGGCAGATACCAGTCGATGAGCAGGCTCGTTTCGATCTTGATCGCCGTGCGGTCGAATTCGGGAATGTGATGGACGATGCCTTCCGCGATCGCAACCGCGCGCTCGGTCGGCTGCGCGTGAAGATGGGCGAGCAAGCGGGCGCTTTCGAGATAGCGCTCCGCGATCGGCCGGCCCTCGGCGTCGAGAATGCCTTCCGAACCCAGGTCTTCGATCAGGAGCAGGCCCTGGTCTAGATCGCGCGCAAAAATCGCCGGGGCGACGAACCCGCGCCGGCGCAGGAGCTCGGAAACGGCAACGAACGGAACCGCGTCCTCGGCGATATGGGCGAGCTGCTGGTAATATTTGCCGCCCTGGAGAATGGCCCCGGGCCTGTGCCTTGGCGCGTCCATCAGGATCGTTGTCGGCGCATTCTGCGCATGTATGCGCTCATAGGCCCGCACGGAAGCATCGCCGCTCAGGTGCCGCCGCCGCGCGTGCGGACGCCCGGCATCGGCCAGGAAGGCACGGATTGCGAGCGAGCGCGTGATCCGCTCGAAGGCCCCTGCGGGCGCCGATATCCGCACGCGGCGGCCGTCGCCCTCATGCGCGAGGGTCAGGGTTATGCGGTCGGCCGGCAGCGCACCCTCCGCCTTTTCGGGCCATTCGACGAGGCAAATACCCTCCGAGAGGGCTTCGTCGAATCCGAGCTCGGTGAGTTCGGAGGCATCGCCAAGTCGGTAGAGATCGAAATGGGCGACGGGAACACGAAGCTCGTAGCTCTGGACCAACGTGAAGGTCGGACTCGGCACCTCGAGTGCCGTGTCGTCCGCCATCGCCCTCAGGAAGGCGCGCGCAAAGGTCGATTTCCCGGCTCCGAGATCGCCCGAGAGGCCGACGCAGTCGCCGGCCTTCAGCGCCAGCGCCAGGTCTTCGCCGAGCTCGATCGTGGCCGCTTCGTCCTTCAGCAGGCGGTCGAGGGATCTCATCTATTCCGCCGCGATGATCTTCGGCATTTCGGCAGACGGAATGCGGCAGGTGACCTCCGTGCCTTCGCCCTCCTTGCTGCGAATGGAAACGGTGCCGTGATGCAGGCTGACGAAGCTTTCGACGATCGAGAGCCCGAGACCGGCGCCGCCGCGCTGGCCGTGGCTCTCGAAGCGGTTGAACACGGTGTTCAGAACGTCCTGAGGAATGCCGGGCCCGGTATCCGTGACCGAGAACATGAAGTCGCTGCCGTCGCGCCGGCATGTGAGGCCGACGACGCTCCCGTCGGGCGCGAAGTTGGCGGCATTGGTCAGAAGCTTGATGAAGATCTGCTTCAGCCGTTGCTGGTCGGCGACGATGCCGCCGAGATTGTCCGGCGCGTCGATCCGGAGCGTGATACCGCTTTCGACGAGGCGCTCGGCCATCTGCTGCGCCACGTCGTCGAGCAGGTCGAGTAGCTTCACCTCGGTGAGGTCCAGTTCGACGATGCCGGCGTCGACTGTCGCCAGGTCGAGGATGTCGTTGACGATCGTCAGGAGCAGCGACGAGGATGTGGCGATGTGGTCGACATATTCCGCCTGGCGCGAATTGAGCTCGCCGAAAGCCGGCGTCCTCAGGAGATCGGCGAAGCCGATGATGTTGGTCAGCGGCGAACGCAGCTCGTAGGAGACGTGGTGGACGAAGTCGTTCTTCAGCGCATCGGCCTTGCGCAAGGCGTCGTTTTTCTCCGTCAGCGCGCGTTCGACGCGTACGCTGTCGGTAATGTTGACGAAAGTCAGCATCGTCTGCGCGTTGGGAAGCGGAATCACCGCATAATCGAGGATGAGACCGGTACGCAGCTCCAGTATGCCTCGGCTTGACGGCCGCTCGTCGTCGAAGCTGGTGATGATGTGGGCGAAGCGCTTCCAGCCGTCCGGCTGGTCATAGGAGGGCAGGCATGCCTGCTCGACCGCGCGGATATGAGTGCCGGGCTTGGCCTCCGCTTCGCTGACGCCCCAGAGCGCCCGAAAGGCCGGATTGGACAGCCGGATGCGGCCATCCGGCCCGAACACGGCCACGCCTTCGGCGAGATGGTCGATGGTCTCGCCCTGGACCTGCACCAGCGTGTTGTAGCGGGTTTCGAGATCGACCTTTTCCGTAAGGTTCTCGAAGACCCAGGTCGCGCCGCCCTGCGGCCGTGCCGTGGCGAAGACGCGCAGCGTCTGGCCGTTTGGCAGGTGCCAAAGGTCGCTCTGGGTATCCGGCGCCTGGTAGACCGAAAGCGCATTGGCTTTCCATTGTTTCCAGTTGAGCTGTTCCGGCAGTTTCGCGCTGGCTCTCAGCCGGTCGAACAATTCGCCATTGTCGGGCTTGCGCTCCAGGAAGCCCATGTCGAGGTCCCAGAGGCGCTGGAAGGCCTGGTTGTAGAACTGCAGGCGCTGATGGCCGTCGAAGATCGCGACGGGCGTCGCCAGATGGTCGAGGGTTTCGGCGTGGCTCTTCAGCGTGCGTGCGAGTTCCTCGCGCACGGCCTCGATGCCGGAGACGTCGATCGCCATGCCCGCCGAGCCAGCAGGGCTGCGGGCGTCGACCACGTCGAAGAAGGTACGGTTGCCGCGCACCACGGTCGACACCTTGTCGCGGAACGGCGTGTCGAAGGTGGAGACGGAGCGGATCTTTTCGCGCGCCGCGGTCGCCAGCAGCTCGCGCCCTTCCGCCGTGGCCGCGGCGGGGCTGCGGGCCTCGACCGCCTCGGCATAGGCCTCGTTCACCCATTCGAGCTTGCCGTCGGGACTGCGCTGCCAGACGGGAAGATCGACCGCGTCAAGCAGGGTGCGGAAGGTGGAAAGCGAGGTATGCAGCCGGTCGCGTTCGAGCTTCAGCTCGGCAAGTTCGGCTCTCAGATTGTTGAGCGCGATGAAGCGCACGAAGGCCCGGCCGCCCGAAACGCGGCCCTGGGCTTCGAGGACCTCGTTGCGTTGCGTCTCGAGCACGAGATCGAAGCTTTGCGCATGCGCCCTTAGCATTTCGATCGCCTTTTCGAGATCGCTTGCCGATTGCGGCTTGATCCAGCGTCCGAAGGCAAGAAAATCGCGATCCTCCTGTGGCGCGCCGGTCTCGATGGGAAGCTGCCCAAGGAATTCCGGCCGTTCGGCAAGCCCGTCCCAGATGACGATGCGCCGGCTCTTGTCGGCAATCAGCGCCTGGAAACGGGAAATCCGCTGGTTGGCATCCGAGAGGTCCGACCGCAGCTGGCGGTTCTCCGCTTCGATATTCCCCCGCTGCCGGATAAGCCAGATCGCCGAAATCATCGCGGCGGAGATGACACCGATCAGCACGGAGAAGGTGACGACCTCGGACGAGCCGAAGATGGTTCTGGCCACCGGGGTCGACACCTCGGCCGCGGCATCGCTCGCCGCGAACAGCGCCGTGCAGGCGAGCAGCCGGAGCACCAGCCGCGGAGCCCCCTGCCACGCGGCTTTGGTCATGGATCGTTGCGTGATCATCGCGCCGCCGTCCTCAGGACGCCCGGCGAATTGGTTTTCAGCGCAATTGTGCGAAAAAGGGTTCGCGTCCGTTCCGTTTGCATCCCCGGTCTGTCTCCGTCTGTTTGCCGCATGTCCGACAAGACATCCCCACGCGCAACGCCGAGGACGGAACGGGAAGAAGTGCCATGCGGTCAAGTTTGACCGCCTTCACTTCTCGCGAACTAAGGCCGCACCAGCGTCACGAATCAATGAGTTAACCATACTTCTTTGACGATTCGGCGGAAAGTCTACGGTCCAAAAAAGCGGCCGCGATCTCTTGTCAAGATCGCGGCCACAAGATGTTGTGGATCGCCCGGGTAATGATTAGTACCGGTAGTGTTCGGCTTTGAACGGACCCTGGGACTTCACGCCGATATAGGCGGCCTGCTCCTCCGAGAGCTGGGTGAGCCTGGCGCCCAGCTTGGCGAGATGCAGGCGTGCGACCTTCTCGTCGAGCTGCTTCGGCAGCACGTAGACTTCGTTCTTGTAGTTCTCGCCCTTGGAGAAGAGCTCGATCTGTGCCAGGACCTGGTTGGAGAAGGAGGCGGACATCACGAAGGACGGATGGCCGGTGGCGTTGCCGAGGTTGAGCAGGCGGCCTTCCGAGAGCAGGATCATGCGATTGCCCTTCGGGAATTCGATCATGTCGACCTGCGGCTTGATGTTCGTCCACTTCAGGTTCCGAAGCGCGGAAACCTGGATCTCGTTGTCGAAGTGGCCGATATTGCCGACGATCGCCATGTCCTTCATCTCGCGCATGTGCTCGATGCGGATGACGTCCTTGTTGCCGGTCGTGGTGATGAAGATGTCGGCGGTGGAGACGACGTCTTCGAGTTGCACCACCTCGTAACCGTCCATGGCGGCCTGCAGGGCGCAGATCGGGTCGATTTCGGTTACCTTGACGCGGGCGCCGGCTCCCTTGAGCGAGGCGGCCGAGCCCTTGCCGACATCGCCATAGCCGCAAACGACAGCAACCTTGCCGGCCATCATTACGTCGGTGCCGCGGCGGATGCCGTCGACGAGCGACTCCTTGCAGCCATACTTGTTGTCGAATTTCGACTTGGTGACGCTGTCATTGACATTGATCGCCGGGAAGGGCAGCAGGCCTTTCGCCTGGAGCTGATAAAGCCGGTTGACGCCGGTGGTCGTCTCTTCCGTCACGCCCTTGATGGCATCGCGCTGCCTGGTGAACCAGCCGGGCGTTGCGGCAAGCCGCTTCCTGATCTGCGCGAAGAGGATTTCCTCCTCTTCCGAGCCGGGGTTCGACAGCACGTCCTCACCCGCTTCAGCGCGGGCCCCGAGCAGGATGTACATGGTCGCGTCGCCGCCATCGTCGAGAATCATGTTGGATACGCCGCCATCGGTCCACTGGAAGATCTTGTCCGTATAGGACCAGTAGTCCTCGAGCGTTTCGCCCTTGACCGCAAAGACCGGAATGCCGCGCGCGGCGATCGCAGCGGCGGCATGGTCCTGGGTCGAGAAGATATTGCAGGAGGCCCAACGCACTTCCGCGCCGAGCGCAACCAGCGTCTCGATCAGCACCGCGGTCTGGATCGTCATGTGCAGAGAGCCGGTGATGCGGGCGCCTTTGAGTGGCTGCGACGGACCGAACTCCTCGCGGCAGGCCATCAGACCCGGCATTTCCGTTTCGGCGATCGCAATTTCCTTGCGGCCGAAATCGGCAAGCCCGATGTCGGCGACGATATAGTCCTGAGTGGCGGTCATGGAGTTCTCCAGGCTGATCTTTTCGGCCGCACCGGCGGACGGGCCGTTTGGCGGCGTGGCATTGCGCCCCGCATTCAGGCGGGGAGCGTCCGTTTGGTCTATCAGGAATCGCCTGGCAGGGCAATGGTCATATAAAGAGGTCTTTATATGTTTATATCGGCGGCGGGCAGCATTCCAGAAGCCGAAGTCTTACATTTCCTCGCCGAACTTGTCGCGCACCAGCGCATCGAGGGCGTTGAGGGCCTCTTCCGCCTGCGAACCGCTGGCGCTGACGCAGACGCTGCAGCCGGTGCTCGCGGCAAGCATCATCAAACCCATGATCGACGTTCCGCCAACGGTCATGCCGTCTTTGGAAACGGTAATCTCGGCGTCATAGGCCTCGACCGTCTGGACGAACTTCGCCGAGGCGCGTGCATGCAGGCCGCGCTTGTTGATGATGAGCAGCTCGCGCGTCAATACCGTATCGGAAAGATGGTCCATCATTTTCCACTCAGCACGCGGCTGGCGACATTGATGTATTTTCGCCCCGCTTCCGAGGCTTCGACAAGAGCCTTGTCCATGTCGCTTTCGCCGCGCACGCCGGCGAGCTTGATCAGCATCGGCAGGTTGGCGCCGGCGATCACCTCGACGCTGCCGCTACGCATGACCGAAATGGCGAGATTGGAGGGCGTACCGCCGAACATGTCCGTCAGGATGATGACGCCGTCGCCCTCATTGGCGCTGTCGACGGCGTTGATGATGTCCTGACGCCGCTGGTCCATGTCGTCCTCGGGGCCGATGCACACCGTCTCGATTGCTTTTTGCGGACCGACGACATGTTCCAAGGCATGCCTAAACTCATCCGCCAGCTTGCCATGGGTGACAAGCACAAGTCCGATCATGGGTATCTTTGCTCCAACTGAATCCGCAACTCGTCGATGGGTGAGATATCGCAATGCAGCAATTTCGTCCACCTGTTGGGGCGGCCATCTTGGCAAGGAAAAGGCGAAGTGCAAGCCTAAAATGCCGAAAAAGCAGCCGTTTTGCTGTCGCATAGGGCTAAATGCCTAATTTTTCGGGCAGTATCGCGAGCAGCGCGTCGAGCGGCGAGAGAGGGCCTTCAACGGGAAGGCGTATCATTGGCAGGCCATTGCCAACTTGTAGATGCAATCGCTCCTGCTCCGGCGGCAGGCGGGGGTCATGCGGTGCCTTCACCGGCAGGATAGCCCAGTCGAGAATGCAGGCCGGGACGATGTCCACTGCGGCGATGCCGGCGCCGCGAATTTCGATCAGGCCGCGAATGGCGGCCGGGCAACGCGCCACGACGCGGCCGTTCTCCAGCGACAGGTCGACCCGGTCGTCGGCAACAAGTGCCGCAAAGCGCCCGCGGCGCCGCACCTGCGAAATCAAGGAGAGCGCCAGCGCCGACTTTCCCGAGCCGGAAGCGCCGGTCAAGAGAAAGCCGGTCGTGCCAAGCACGATCGCCGTCGCATGGATGTTGCAGCCGGCCGTCACGCGCTCTGCTCTGCAGGTAGCGACAAGACGAAGCGGGCACCAGTCACGCGACCGTCCTTGCCGACGATGTTCTCGGCCTTCAACGCGCCCCCGTGGGCCTCGGCAATCTGGCGCGAGATAGACAGGCCCAGGCCGGAGTTCTGGCCGAAATCCTCGCCCTCCGGCCGGTCGGTGTAGAATCGCTCGAAGATGCGGTCGATGTCCTCCGCCTGGATGCCGGGTCCGTTGTCCTCGACCGTGACGATGCAGCGCGACCGCGAGCGGCTCAGCCGCAGGATGATGCGACCGTTCGGCGTGGGCACGAAGGAGCGCGCATTCTCGATGAGATTGGTGATGATCTGGCTGATGCGCAGCTCATAGCCGCTGACGAAGAAATTCGCCTTCGGATTGTCCTTTCGGTCGATGACGAAGTCGAGCAGTACCGCTTTCTTGCTGCCGCGGACCTGCCGCGAGATGTCGACGAGGTCGCCGAGGAGTTTTTCCAGGTCGATCTTCTTCGCATCGCTCCGGGCAAGCTCGGCGTCGAGCCGGGAAGCGTCGGAAATGTCGCTGATCAGGCGGTCGAGGCGCCTGACATCGTGCTGGATGATGTCGAGCAGCCGCTTCTTGGAATCCTCGGTGCGCGCGAGCGGCAGGGTCTCCACCGCGCTACGCAGCGAGGTCAGCGGATTCTTCAGCTCATGGCTGACATCGGCGGCAAAATTCTCGATCGCGGCGATGCGGTCGTAAAGTGCCGTCGTCATTTCCCGCAGTGCAATCGAGAGATTGCCGATCTCGTCCTGGCGGGAGGAGAAGTCCGGGATTTCCTCGCGTTCCTTGGCGCCGCGGCGCACGCGGATGGCTGCCGCCGCCAGCCGTCGCAGCGGATTGGCGATGGTCGAAGAGAGGAGCAGCGAAAGGATGACGTTGACGAGTGCGGCAACGCCGAACACGCGGATGATCGCCAGGCGCTCGGCGTGCACGATCTTGTCGATGTCGCCCGCCTGGGTGGAGAGCAGCAGCACGCCGAGCACCGCACGGAAACGCTGCACCGGTACCGCCACGGATACGATCAGTTCGCCCTTTTCGGTGACGCGCACGACCGCGCCGCGCACGCCGGTCAGCGCGTTCATCACTTCCGGATAGACCGAGCCGTTGCCGCCGGGCGGCTCCTTGTAGAGCGGCAGGTTGCTCGGCTGCAAGAGCCGGTTGAACCAGGTACTGATTGTCTCCGTGATGCCGGGCGTTTCCGGATCGACGGGCGGCAGATCGAAGCGAAGCACCTGGCCACCGCTATAGAGATGGCGCGAGTCGAGTAGCAGATCGGCATCGGCGTCGAAGAGACGGGCGCGCGTGCGCGTCGGCGAGATGAGCCTTCGGAGAACCGGCGCGACCCGGTCCTGGATAATCGGGAATTCCAGGTCCTCGTCACTCGGCAGCGGCGTGATGCTCTCGCCGGCCTGAAGTTCCAGCAGCTTTTCCGGATCGATGGTGATCGAGTTCGTGTCGACCGATGCCGATGCGGAAATCGCGCCGGCGATGATTTCGCCCTGTGTCAGCAGGCTTTCCACGCGGGCGTCGATGAGCCCCTCGCGAAACTGGTTGAGATACATGATCCCGCCGACCAGCACGATGAGCGCGACGAGGTTGAAGAAGACGATTCGCCGCGTCAGACTCGAAAAGACGGCGTTGCCGAACAGGCGGCGGATCAGCGTGAAGGGGTGCGCCCAACGACGCTGTCCGCGCAACGCAGAGGGCCTCCCGTCCGAGTCGTCGATCTCGCCCCGCAAGACTTCTACCAAGCCTTCTGCTCCCGCGACGAAACCTTCGTCGCTTTTGTTCCTCTTCGCCGGCCAGTGGGCCACGATGTCGTTTGCGCGGTCCGACCTTCTCCAACAACCGCGGCGGCCGGATTTCTGCACATTTTCCGCGGGCCGAATCCGACCCGCGGCACGCCAGTGATTCAGGCGCTGTAGCGACCTTCGCTTGCGGCCGCAGGGGTCGGAGTGCGGCATGAACCGCTGACCTGCGCCTTTTGCCGCGCCCACGGCCCGGCGGCGGTTTCGCACCGCGGCAATCTGCGCCCCGCCTCTCAATGCGCCACAATCGGTGTGATGGCAAGTCCTGCCTGGAGCGCGAGAACTCTTGGGGTCAGGCCGTCTCGCGGAAGCGGTAGCCGACGCCGTAGAGCGTTTCGATCATGTCGAACTCGTTGTCGACCATCTTGAACTTCTTGCGGAGCCGCTTGATATGGCTGTCGATCGTCCGATCGTCGACATAGACCTGCTCGTCATAGGCGGCGTCCATCAGCGCGTCGCGGCTTTTGACGACGCCAGGGCGCTGCGCCAGCGAGTGCAGGATCAGGAATTCCGTTACCGTCAGCGTCACTGGCTCGTTCTTCCAGGTGCAGGTGTGACGCTCCTGGTCCATGACGAGCTGACCGCGTTCCAGCGAGCGGGCGGGCGTGTCGCCGTTCTTCGGCGTGCCGGCGGCGCCGGCAGCCACGATCTCGCGGTTGGCCGCGCGACGCAGGATCGCTTTCACTCGCTCCACCAGCAGCCGCTGGGAAAAGGGCTTGGTGATGAAATCGTCCGCGCCCATCTTGAGTCCGAAGAGCTCGTCGATCTCCTCGTCCTTGGAGGTCAGGAAGATCACGGGCAGATCCGATTTCTGTCTCAGCCGGCGCAACAGCTCCATGCCGTCCATGCGCGGCATCTTGATGTCGAAGATCGCGAGCTGCGGCGGGCGTGCCAGCAGGCCCTCGAGCGCGGATGCGCCGTCGGTGTAGGTTTCGACCTTGTACCCCTCGGCTTCCAGCGCGATGGACACGGATGTCAGGATGTTGCGGTCGTCATCGACAAGCGCGATGGTCTGCATCGTATTCAACTCCGTCTTTTGATGTCCGGTGGCCGGAACCGCTCGAAACGGCGGCAACCGCGAGTCACGGTCGCGTTACATGAGTATAAAGGTGGAACAAATTGTGGCGAAGTGCAAAAGCCATTGCTCCGTCGCTCCCGCGGCGGGGCGGAAACACGACGCAGAATGGCGCGATTTAACCGATTAAAAAAACACAAAATTTCTTTAAATCGATTAATATACTGAAATCATTACTCTTTTCGGATAGGCTATCTTGTTTTCAGAATTCCGGATCAGTATGTTCCGGCCAAATTCAACGCCGTCGGCAAACACGAAGGAAGCTTGACCATGGAGCAGCTTGGCAGCCGCAACCCCTCGAACGGTCTCGAAACGATCGGCTTTTCCGACCTCGCGGTCGTTCGCTACAACTTCGAGGCAGCGGAGCTTTACGAAGAAGCCCTTCGCCGCGGCGAGGCGCAGCTGACGGCTGAGGGGGCGCTCTGCGCGCGCACCGGCCAACACACCGGCCGATCGCCGAAGGACAAGTACATCGTGCGCGATGCGGCGACCGCCGGTGAGATCTGGTGGGACAACAACAGCGCCATGACGCCGGAAAACTTCGATCGCCTGCACCAGGACATGCTGGCGCATGCCAAGGGCATGTCGCTCTATGTGCAGGATCTGATCGGCGGTGCCGATCCGGAGAACGAACTGCCGACGCGCGTCGTCACGGAATTCGCCTGGCACTCCCTGTTCATCCGCAACCTTCTGATCCGGCCCGAGCGCGAAGCGCTTGCGAGCTTTGCACCCCAGCTTACGATCATCGACCTGCCGAGCTTCAAGGCTGATCCGGAGCGCCACGGTTGCCGCAGCGAAACCATAATCGCCTGCGATTTCACCAAGGGTCTGGTGCTGATCGGTGGCACCTCCTATGCCGGCGAGATGAAGAAGTCGGTCTTTACCGTGCTCAACTACCTGCTGCCGAAGAAAGCGGTAATGCCGATGCACTGTTCGGCCAATGTCGGCCCCGACGGCGATACGGCCGTCTTCTTCGGCCTCTCCGGCACCGGCAAGACGACGCTGTCCGCCGATCAGAGCCGGACGCTGATTGGTGACGACGAGCACGGCTGGGGCGACAAGGGCGTCTTCAACTTCGAAGGCGGCTGCTACGCCAAGGCGATCCGCCTGTCGGAATCCGCCGAGCCTGAAATTTTCTCGACGACGAGGCGCTTCGGCACCGTCATGGAAAACGTCGTCCTTGACGCTCGGCGCATGCCGGATTTCGATGACGGCTCGCTGACGGAGAACACCCGCATCGCCTACCCGCTGCATTTCATTCCCAATGCGAGCAGGACCGGCACGGCGCCGCAGCCGCGCACCATCATCATGCTGACGGCGGACGCCTTCGGCGTGATGCCGCCGATTGCCAAGCTGACGCCGGAACAGGCAATGTACCACTTCCTCTCCGGATACACCGCCAAGGTTGCCGGTACGGAAAAGGGGGTGACGGAGCCGGAGGCGACTTTCTCGACCTGCTTCGGTGCACCCTTCATGCCGCGCCATCCGTCCGAATACGGCAATCTTCTCAAGGAGCTGATCGCCAAGAACGGCGTTACCTGCTGGCTCGTCAACACCGGCTGGACCGGCGGGGCCTACGGCACGGGCAGCCGCATGCCGATCAAGGTCACGCGTGCCCTTCTGGCGGCGGCGCTCGATGGCTCCTTGAACAGTGCCGCATTCCGCACCGATGCGAACTTCGGCTTCGCGGTACCGGTGTCGGTCCCGGGCGTCGACGACCGTATTCTCGATCCGCGCTCCACCTGGGCGGACGGCAAAGCCTATGACGTCCAGGCGCGGCGGCTGGTAGACATGTTCATCGCCAACTTTGGGAAGTTCGAGAGCCATGTCGACGGCAGCGTGCGCGACGCCGCCCCCGGCCCCCGGCTCGCTGCCGAATAGGTTCGAGCCCCTGATTCACGTGAAACCCGGCTCTACAGCGCCGCGCGTCTTACGAGACGCGCGGCGCTGTAGCACTTTGAAGTGCTGCATGTCTTTGTCCTTAAATCCAGGTCGATTAAAGGAGACATGCAGTAGCGGCCGGGTATTCCATGGCGCTGGGACGCCGCAAGCTCCCTCCTATCCGGTGCCGGCTTCCTGCCGCGCCCATCAGGTCGCAACGGCGAGAGGATGAATAGGCGAACGGAAAGTTGCTTCACACGTTTCCCTCCTTCGTGCGATAGGGGGCCATGGCAAGCGAACCGCTTTACATCAATGAGACGATCGTGATCGCCGGCTGGGAGCTGACGGAGCAATTCGTGCTGGCCGGCGGCCCGGGTGGTCAGAACGTCAACAAGGTGTCGTCGGCCGTTCAGTTGTTCTTCGACGTCGCGGCGTCCCCGTCGTTGCCGGAGCGCATCAAGACGAACGCGCTGAAGCTTGCCGGCCGCCGCGCCTCTAAAGACGGCGTGCTGATGATCGAGGCCAATCGCTTCCGCAGCCAGGAGCGCAATCGCGAGGATGCCCGCGAAAGGCTGAAGGAACTTATAACGAAGGCGGCCGAGCCGCCGCCTCCGCCGCGCAAGAAGACAAAGCCGACGCGCGGGTCAGTCGAGAGACGGCTGAAAGAGAAATCCGGCCGCGCCGAGATCAAGAGGCTGCGTACGCGGCCGGAAGGCGACTGAGGCGCCGATGCTGTTTCGGGTGGTCGCGCGCGGCGCCGGGCGCTACTCCCCTTGAATTGTTTCCACACTTCGTCGTCTTTTGTGTCGAAGACGCGCGACAATCCAGTGCGACCCCGGGGTCGGGGCAATGCGACACGGTTCGTGCAAGACGCGCGCGTTGGTCCAGGCCCACAGGAGAGACCCCGATGCAGGTGCTGCCGAATGGCGTCAGGCATATTCCCGGCTTTCTCGACCGGAGCCGGCAGGAGCAACTGGTCGAAGCGATTCGCGACGTCGTCGCCGAAGCGCCGCTTTATGTGCCGCAAATGCCAAGGACAGGTAAGCCCCTGTCGGTGCGGATGACCAATTGCGGTGCGCTCGGCTGGGTGACGGATCGCCAAGGCGGCTATCGCTATCAGGAGAGACATCCGCTGACCGGACGCCCTTGGCCACCGATGCCGGACCAGCTCCTGGAGATCTGGCGCGCAGTTTCGGCAAGCGACAAGGCGCCCGAAGCCTGCCTCGTCAACTTCTATTCGGCCGACGCCCGCATGGGCCTGCACCAGGATCGGGACGAACTCGACCTCGAGACTGCGGTCGTGTCGATCTCGCTCGGCGACAGCTGCATTTTCCGGGTGGGTGGGACGAGCCGTGGCGGCCAGACCATGTCCTTCAGGCTCGAAAGCGGCGATGTCGTCGTGCTCGGCGGCGATGGCCGGCTCGCCTTCCATGGCGTCGACCGCATCCATCCGAATACTTCGACCTTGCTCAGGGACGGCGGCCGGCTGAACCTGACGCTGCGGCGGGTCAATCCTTGAGAAGCGGACGGCAAGTCCGCTGCCGAGATCACGTTTTTGGACGACTCAGGCCCCTCCTCAACCCCTCCTCACAAGGGGGAGGGGCCTCCCCAAGCCGCACCGCGCGTGCCCCATCTTGTGCTTCAGCGAAAGGCATAAAGAATTGAAGTTGCAGACGATTACCGCGAGCGCCAAGCCCCTCACCATTGTGGGGAGGGTATTTTCCGCAACACGTGGGAGGATTACCTTCGGGCGGCTCAGAGCTTCCTCAGCGCCACCGTTTCAGTGAGGTGATTGGGGCCCTTCTGCAGGATGAGGTCGGCGCGCGGTCGCGTCGGAAGGATGTTCTGGTGAAGGTTCTTCAGGTTGATGTTGTGCCAGAGCCCTTCTGCGATCGCCAAGGCCGCCTGCTCGCTGATCGTCGCATAGCGGTGGAAGAAGGATTGCGGGTTCTGGAAGGCCGTTTCGCGCAGGCGCATGAAGCGGCTCACATACCAGCTGTGGATGAGGCTTTCCTCAGCGTCGATATAGATGGAAAAATCGAAGAAGTCGGAAACCATCGGCACGATCTTGCCATCGGCGGGCAGGTCGCGCGACTGCAGCACGTTGATCCCCTCGAAGATCAGGATGTCCGGCCGGTCGATGATCTGGAACTGGTCGGGAATGACGTCATAGGTCAGATGCGAATAGGTCGGCGCCATGACGTTCGGCCGTCCGGCCTTGATCGCGGAGAGGAAGCGAAGTAGCGCTCCGATGTCGTAGCTCTCCGGGAAGCCCTTGCGGTCCATCAGGCTTTCCCGCTGCAGGATCGCGTTGGGGTAGAGAAAGCCGTCGGTGGTGATGAGATCGACCTTGGGGCTCGACGGCCAGCGGGCGAGCAGTTCGGCAAGAATGCGGGCGGTCGTCGATTTGCCGACGGCGACGGAACCGGCAATACCGATGACGAACGGGGTCTTCGTTTCGTCCGACATGCTGAGGAAGCGCTTGCGTTGCTGAAACAGGATCTGCGACGCCTCGACATGGGCGGAAAGAAGCCGCGACAGCGACAGATAGATGCGGCGCACTTCGCCGAGATCGACCGGATCGTTGAGCGAGCGCAGCCGCTGTACCTCGTCGGCCGTCAGCGTCAGGGGCGTATCGGCGCGAAAGCGCGACCATTCCTCGGCGGAGAAGACGTGATAGGGCGAATACTCGCCCCCCTGTAGAATGCCCGGAATTTCCGCCGGCTCGGTATCGTTCGCGGCGATGCTCATGGATTCTGCCGGTTTGCCTTTTCCTGCAAGCCGGATTGCCCGGTCCGGCGCGCAAGTTCACTCATCACATCCTGCAACGGGACGGCGGCGATATTCAATACGACCATAAGATGATAGAGGAGATCGGCACTCTCATCGACGAGATTCTTGCGGTCGTCGGTCAACGCCGCGATGACCGTTTCGACCGCTTCTTCCCCGAGCTTCTTTGCCGCCTTTTGCTGGCCGGCGGCGACCAGTTTGGCGGTCCAGGAGTCCTCCGGCGCCGCCCTGGCGCGGGTCGCGACGATCCGTTCGAGGTCGGAGAGCGTGAATTCGGTCATGACGGGCTCCCTCTGGCTTGGTCGAGCCGCATGGCGACGCCGTGTTCGGCCATATAGTGCTTGGCTTCGCCGATGCTGTAGGTACCGAAGTGAAAGATGGACGCCGCAAGCACGGCGGTCGCGTGGCCGTCTCGTATGCCTTCGACGAGATGGTCGAGCGTGCCGACGCCGCCCGAGGCGATGACCGGCGCACGCACGGCGTCCGCTATCGCCCGCGTCAGCGGGATGTCGTAACCGGCCTTCGTACCGTCGCGATCCATCGAGGTCAGGAGGATTTCGCCGGCGCCGAGATCGACGACCCTGCGCGCGAATTCGATCGCGTCGATGCCCGTCGGCTGACGACCGCCATGGGTAAAGATTTCCCAACGATCTTCCTCGTTTGGCGCCGAGACCTTTTTTGCGTCGATGGCGACGACGATGCACTGGTTGCCGAACTTGTCGGCGGCCTCGGCGACGAAATCCGGGTTCTTCACCGCCGCCGTGTTGATCGATACCTTGTCGGCGCCGGCAAGCAGCAGCTTGCGGATATCGGCCACCTGGCGCACGCCGCCGCCGACGGTGAGCGGCATGAAGCATTGCTCGGCAGTGCGGGCGACGACGTCGAAGATCGTCTCGCGATTGTCCGACGAGGCGGTGATGTCGAGGAAGCAGAGCTCGTCGGCACCGGCCGCATCATAGGCTCTCGCCGCCTCGACCGGATCGCCGGCATCGATGAGGTCGACGAAATTGACACCCTTGACGACGCGGCCGTCCTTGACGTCGAGGCAGGGAATTACGCGGGCTTTCAAGGTCATGGGTTCATCCCTCTTCGCGCTTTGCGGATCAAGGCCAGCGCCTCCTTCGGGTCGATCCGCCCGTCGTAGAGGGCCCGCCCGGTGATCGCCCCTTCGAGCTTGTGCGCATCCGGCTCCGTCATCCGACGGATGTCGTCCATCGAGGCAAGACCGCCGGAGGCAATGACCGGAATGGAAACGGCGTTGGCGAGCTTGAGGGTCGAGTCCCAGTTGATGCCGGTCAGGATGCCGTCGCGATCGATATCCGTATAGACGATCGCCGCAACGCCTGCCCCCTCGAACTTCTTCGCCAGCTCGATCACGCCGAGTTCGGAGGCCTCCGCCCAGCCCTCGACGGCCACCTTGCCGCCCTTGGCATCGATGCCGACCGCAACCCGGCCCGGGAACTTGTGGCAGGCCTCGATCACCAGCGCGGGGTTGCGAACGGCAATCGTGCCGAGGATGACGCGGGCGAGCCCCCGCGAGAGCCAGTTCTCGATGTGGCCGAGCGTGCGGATGCCGCCGCCGAGCTGCACCGGATTGTGCGTGGCCCCGAGGATGGCATCGACCGCAGCGCCGTTCATCGTCTCTCCGGCAAAGGCGCCGTTCAGGTCCACGACATGCAGCCATTCGAAGCCTTGCTCCTCGAAGGTGCGCGCCTGGGCGGCCGGATCGGTGTTGTAGACGGTCGCCTGGTCCATGTCGCCGAGCTTCAGACGCACGCATTGGCCGTCTTTGAGGTCGATGGCGGGAAAGAGAATCATGAATTCGTCCGATCAGAAGGGGCGCAGGCGAAGCGTCACGGCTTCCAGCGCAGGAAGTTCGAGATGAGGGAGAGGCCGAGCGCCTGGCTCTTTTCCGGATGGAATTGCGCGCCCGCCTTGTTGCCGTTGGCAACGAAGGCCGTTACCGGTCCGCCATAGTCCGTGACGGCAACCACATCCGCCCCGCGCGCGGCGGCCAGGTGGTAGGAATGCACGAAATAGGCATGCAGACCGTTTGCGCCGGTCGGAATGCCTTCGAAGAGGGCATGCGGCCGGGTAAGCTGCAACGTGTTCCAGCCAATCTGCGGGATCTTCAGTGACGGATCGCCGGGCTGCATTTCGACGACATCGCCCGGGATCCAGCCGAAGCCTTGGGTGATCGTCTTTTCGAGCCCGCGCGAGGACATGAGCTGCATGCCGACGCAGATGCCGAGGAAGGGCCGCCCGGCCGTCTCGACCGCCTGCGTCAAAGCCTCCTCCATGCCGGTGACGGCTGCGAGGCCCCGGCGGCAATCCGCATAGGCGCCGACGCCCGGCAGCACAATGCGATCGGCCGAGGCGACCCGTTCCGGCCGGTTCGTCAGGTCGATCTCCGCGGCAATGCCGGCTTCCCGTGCAGCCCGCTCGAAGGCCTTGGTGGCCGAGCGCAGGTTGCCCGATCCATAGTCAATGATGGCGACCCGCATCAGCGCTCTCCATAGGATTCGAAGAAGTCGGGCCCGGTGGAATTCCCCGTCCGTCTCCTGCCGGACCACTCGACAGACTGCAACGGCGTTGCTTTTTCGGGTTGACCGGTCGCGCTCGAATAATAGATCCGCTCCGCCGTCTCGAGGTCTTGCGCAGGAACGATCCTGCGCAGCGTCCAGTCTTTGGCCGAGAGCAGCCAAGCTACAACAAGCGGGCCCTCGAGTGAGACCAGCAGGCTAAGCGCAAGGTGCATGAGGAACGCGGGGACGAAGCCGCCGGGGAAGGTCGAGAGGGAGATTAACAGAACTTGCAAGACAGCAACCGGAATTCCGAGGAGCCATGCCCGCTTGGCGAACAGCCAGAGCGCGGGAAAGAAGAAGGCGGTCCAGGAAAAGCCGTCCGCGACGAAACGCGCCCTTTCGTCGTCGGCGGCGGCACCCGGCGGGGTCATGATGAGATAGGAGGCCATAGGTCTTCAAGCCAGTATTTAGCCGGCTCAGGCGAGCGTCCCCTTGGTCGAGGGAACGCGTCCAGCCTGGCGCGGGTCGATTTCGGTTGCCGTGCGAAGCGCGCGGGCGACGGATTTGAAGCAGGTCTCGGCGACGTGGTGGTTGTTTGCGCCGTAGATGTTCTGCACATGCAGCGTGATGCCGGCATTCTGGGCAAGCGCCTGGAAGAACTCGCGTACGAGCTCCGTGTCGAAGGTGCCGATCTTCGGCGACGAGAAAGGGACGTTCCAGACGAGGAACGGCCGTCCCGAGACATCGACGGCGGCGCGCGTCATCGTCTCGTCCATGGCGAGGTCGATCGAGGCGTAGCGCGCAATGCCGCGACGGTCGCCGAGCGCCTTGGCAATCGCCTGGCCGATGGCAATGCCCGTATCCTCGACGGTGTGGTGGTCGTCGACATGCAGGTCGCCCTCTGTGCTGATTTCCATGTCGATCAGCGAATGGCGTGCGAGCTGATCCAGCATATGATCGAAGAAGCCGATCCCGGTGGCGATCTTCGATAGGCCAGTTCCGTCGATATTGACGGAGACGGAGACGTCCGTTTCGTTCGTCTTTCGCGAAACCTGGCCGGTTCGGCTGGGCATGACGTCTGCCATCAGGCTCTCCTGTCTGCGCGCGACCTCGGAACTGCACCGAGGCAAGGGAGCGCTATTCAATACTTGCGGGTCGGAAAGCGGGGGTAAAGCGCTTACATAGTGCCCGTTCCGTCTTCTGCATGTCTTCTTCGATCGATCTCGATTCAAGGAAGAAACATGCAGCCAATCAAAGTGCTACAGCGACCTTTGCGCGTCTGACGAGAGGCGCGGCGGCTATAAGAGCCGCTCCATATCAGGCGGGACGCGAAATATCCAGAACTGCAACGGAAATTCGCTCGGTCCGGCCGGCAAGCGAAGCCACGGAGGTGATGACGGCAGCGGCGCATTTGCAATTGTGGCGAGCCGACTTACATAGGCGCCAAGCAACCAGGCTCGTGTCGGGCCGCAACGCCTCGGATCCGCGGGGCCAACAGGTAGTTTCTCATGAGCGAACACAATCCCTACGGAACGATGCACGCGACCACCATCATCACGGTTCGCAAGGGCGGCAAGGTGGTGATGGCCGGCGACGGCCAGGTCAGCCTTGGCCAGACGATCATGAAGGGCAATGCGCGCAAGGTCCGGCGTCTGTCGAAGGGCGACGTGATCGCCGGCTTCGCCGGCGCAACGGCGGATGCCTTCACGCTTCTCGAACGCCTCGAAGCCAAGCTTGAACAATATCCCGACCAGCTGATGCGCGCGGCCGTGGAACTGGCGAAGGATTGGCGCACCAACAAGTATCTGCGCAACCTCGAGGCCATGATGCTGGTTGCCGACAGGACGGTGACGCTGGCGATCACCGGCAATGGCGATGTGCTCGAGCCGGAGCACGGGACGATCGCCATCGGTTCCGGCGGGAATTACGCGCTTGCGGCCGCGCGCGCCCTGATGGACAGTGACAAGTCCGCGGAAGAGGTTGCCCGGCGTGCGCTGGAAATCGCCGGCGACATCTGTGTCTATACCAACCACAGCATCGTTGTGGAGACACTGGATGCCGACTGACCTGGCAGAGTTGAGTTTCGAGCCGGTGGCCGAGCGCCACCTGCCGATGCTCCTTGCCTGGCTGTCGGAGCCGCATGTCCGCCAATGGTGGGGCAACCCGGATGTGGAACTCGGATCGATCCGCGACGGTTGCGAGAGTGGCGACATCGATGGTTTCATCTTCCATGTCGCAGGTGAGCCGGCCGGATACATCCAATCCTGGATGCCCTCGCAATATGACGAGGAACCCTGGGCAAAGGAATTGTCGGCCGACACGCCCGGCGTCGACATTCTCGTCGGCCCGCCCGAAATGACCGGCAAGGGCGTCGCAGCGCTCGCGCTCCGATCCTTCGCGGCAAGGCTGTTCGAGAAGGGTGCCAGGCGGATCGTCATCGATCCGGATGCCGGCAATCACCGCGCGGTCAGAGCCTATACGAAGGCTGGTTTCGTGCCCTTCGGCGAATGGATAGACGAGTCCGGCCGGACACTCCTGATGGAGCTGACGCGGACCGAGTTTGAGAGGAATTGATGACCAACTTTTCACCCAGAGAAATCGTGTCGGAGCTCGACCGCTACATCATCGGCCAGAAGGACGCGAAGCGCGCGGTGGCGATCGCCCTGCGCAACCGCTGGCGCCGTCAGCAGCTCAGCGATGAGCTGCGCGACGAAGTCATGCCGAAGAATATCCTGATGATCGGCCCGACCGGCGTCGGCAAGACGGAGATTTCCCGTCGCCTCGCCAAGCTCGCCGGCGCTCCTTTTATCAAGGTGGAGGCCACCAAGTTCACCGAAGTCGGTTATGTCGGTCGCGACGTCGAGCAGATCGTGCGCGATCTTGTGGAGGTCGGCATCGCGCTCGTGCGCGAGAAGAAGCGCGCCGAGGTGAAGACCAAGGCGCATCAGAATGCGGAAGAGCGGGTGCTGGATGCACTCGTCGGCGCGACGGCTTCTCCGGCAACGCGCGAGTCCTTCCGCAAGAAGCTGCGCGCCAACGAGCTCGACGACAAGGAGATCGAGATCGACATCGCCGAAGCGGGCATGCCGGGCACGTTGGAAATCCCGGGCATGCCGGGTGCCAATATCGGCGTATTGAACCTATCGGAAATGTTCGGCAAGGCGCTCGGCGGCAGGACGAAGAAGGTCAAGACGACGGTCAAGGAGTCCTACGGGATTCTGATCAACGACGAGTCCGACAAGCTGCTCGACAACGAACAGATTCAGCGCGAGGCGGTTGCCGCCGCCGAAAACGACGGCATCGTCTTCCTCGACGAGGTCGACAAGATCGCGGCCCGCGAGGGCGGCTTCGGCGCCGGCGTTTCACGCGAAGGGGTCCAGCGGGACCTGCTGCCGCTGGTCGAAGGCACGACGGTCGCGACGAAATACGGGCCGGTGAAGACGGACCATATCCTCTTCATCGCGTCCGGCGCCTTCCATGTGTCGAAACCGTCGGATCTGCTGCCTGAGCTGCAGGGCCGTCTGCCGATCCGGGTCGAACTGCGCGCTTTGACCAAGGAGGACTTCCGCCGCATCCTGACGGAGACAGAGGCCAGTCTCATCCGCCAGTACAAGGCGCTGCTCGAGACGGAGGGCGTGGTCCTGGACTTCACCGAGGATGCGATCGATGCGCTCGCGGAAGTCGCCGTCCAGCTGAACGCCAACGTCGAGAATATCGGCGCCCGGCGACTGCAGACGGTGATGGAGCGCGTCCTCGACGACATCTCCTTCGACGCGCCGGATCGCAGCGGGCATACGATGATGATCGATGCGGAATATGTCCGAAAACACGTGGGCGACCTTGCCGCCAATACCGACCTGTCGCGCTACATCCTGTGACCTTTCTGCCGGTTTTCAGGGAAAAGCCGCGCATCGCTCGATCGTACAGGCGCCCGTCACTCGACAGGCGCCTCCATTTTTTCTAGAGCGGAGGCGATCAGCTGAAACGGGCATGATTCCGACATGATTCTGCCTTACGGGCCCGCGCCGACCCGGATCGGGTCCGTCCGGGAAAGAAGTTCACAGGAATACAGATGGTGCGTCTCACCGCTTGTCTTTTCGTCATCGCCACGCTCTGCCTCGCCGTCGCCAGACCGGCTGCGGCCGAGATCCGCATGGTGCCCGAGGGCAACCGGCACGCCGAGCAGCCGAACGTTCCCGGCGCCTCCGTTCGCCGCACCAAGGCCGGCCGAACTTCTTTCGACGCAAAATACGAGAAGGTGCGCGATCTCCTCGCATCCGACCGCATCCTGATTGCCAAGATCAAACAGGTTTCGGCCGCCTACGGCATAGAGCCTATTCACATGATTGGTGCCATCGTCGGCGAGCACACTTATAATGTCGACGCCTATGATCGCCTCCAGGCCTACTACGTCAAGGCGGCCGCCTATGCCGGCAACAGCTTTCGCTTCGGCTACAACGACGAGTCGGTCGGGGAATTCGTCCAGCGCCCGCAATTCCATTCCTGCGCAGGCGAGAAGACGTCCTACGCTCTGTGGAACTGCCGCGAGCGGGTGTGGGAACGCGAGTTCCGTGGCCGCGTCGTCGGAGGCAAGGCCTTCCCGAACAATCGCTTCGGCGCGGTGTTCTTCCAGCCCTTCTTTGCCGGCCAGACCTTCGGCCTCGGTCAAATCAATCCGCTGACGGCGTTGATGATGACGGATATGGTGTCACGCATCTCCGGCTATTCCCGGCTCGACGAAAACAATGCGGCCGGCGTCTATGCAGCAATCATGGATCCCGACGTCTCGCTCGCCTACATGGCCGCGACCATCCGCCATTCCATCGACGCCTATCGCACCATCGCCGGCGTGGATATCTCCAACAATCCGGGGATCACGGCAACGCTCTACAATGTTGGCAATCCTGATCGGCGGGCCGCTGCGCTTGCGGCAAGGAATGCGGGCGGCGAGATCTACTGGCCGGAGGAAAACTACTACGGCTGGCTCGTCAACGACCGGCGCGCGGAGCTCGAAGCGCTGCTCTGAACCGGCCGGCGCGATCGGCGTGCTTCACGTGAAACCTGCCCTTGATTGCGCTGCCAAAAGCTGAAACGCTGTTGCATGAGATCAGCAAAGGCACCTCGTCATGGACACGCGACCGGAGCCCTTCGAACCGCCCGCGCCCGTCCCGCGGACCGGCATTCCTTCGCGGCTGCAGATCATCCGCACCGTGCTTCGAAACCCGCTTGAGCTCTGGGGCGAACCATCCTACACGCTGCCCTGGATCGAGACGAAATTCATTAATCAGCGCACGCTGATCGTCAACGATCCCGGCCTCATCCGCTATATCCTCGTCGAGAACGCCGCCAATTATGAAATGTCGGAAGTGCGGCGGCTGATCCTGCGGCCGATCCTGCGCGACGGGCTCCTGACGGCGGAAGGGGAGGTCTGGAGGCGGTCGCGCAAGGCCATGGCGCCGGTCTTCACGCCGCGCCACGCCAACGGCTTTGCCGGCCAGATGCTGCGGGTCTGCGATGCCTTCGTCGAGCGCTACCAGCGCGCCGCGTCGGAGCCCTTCGTCAGCAATATCGCCGTCGACATGACGGAGCTCACGTTCGAGATCCTCGCCGAGACACTTTTTTCCGGCGAGATCGCCGTCGCGAAGGAGGGTTTCGCCGCCAATGTCGAAGAATTGCTGCAGCGGATGGGCCGTGTCGATCCGATGGACCTCCTCGTTGCTCCTAAATGGGTGCCGCGGCTGACCCGGATCGGTGGGCGCAAGGTGCTCGACCGCTTCCGCGGCGTCGTCTCCGAAACGATGGCGCAGCGTCGGCGGCGGATGGCGGAGGAGCCGGAAAGGGTCCCGAACGATTTCCTGACGCTGCTTTTACAGCTCGAAGGTCCGGAAGGGCTTTCGACCGACGAGATCGAGGACAATATCCTGACCTTCATCGGCGCCGGCCATGAGACGACGGCTCGCGCGCTCGCCTGGTGTCTCTATTGCATCGCCAATACGCCGGACTATCGCGAGGTCATGGAGCGGGAGATCGATGCGGTGCTCGCAAGCGGAGCCGATCCCGTCGATTGGCTTGGGCGCATGCCGCACGTGCTCGCCGCCTTCGAGGAGGCGCTTAGGCTCTATCCGCCGGCACCGTCGATCAACCGCGCCGCAATCGAGGAGGACGAGTGGACCTCGCCCGAGGGCGAGCATGTAGCGATCCGCAAGGGCATCTCGGTGCTTATCATGCCCTGGACGCTGCACCGTCACGCGCTTTACTGGAAAAAGCCCCGCGCATTCATGCCCGAGCGCTTCCTTCCGGAAAATCGCGAGAAGATCAACCGCTTCCAATACCTGCCATTCGGAGCGGGACCGCGCGTCTGCATCGGTGCGACCTTCGCGCTGCAGGAGGCGATCATCGCCCTTGCCGTGCTCATGCGCCGCTTCCGCTTCGATCCGACCGCGGCGACCGATCCCTGGCCGGTGCAGCGGCTGACGACCCAGCCGAAAGGCGGCCTGCCGATGCAGGTGTCGCTTCGCGCGAGATAATCCCCGCGTACCTGCGACGGCGGATGTCCATCACGCGATGGCCAATTCCGGCAATTTGTCCTATCACCGGCGATCTCTTTACTTCCGGGAATGTCCCCGCTCTCAACATGGACTGAGCAGAAATTGACCGCGCATCTCCTTCTCGGCATCGACACCGGCGGCACCTATACCGATGCCGTTCTCTTCAGCGAAGCAACGGGCGTAATCGCCAAGGCCAAGGCGCTGACGACCCGGCATGATCTTTCCGTCGGCATATCCGGAGCGGTCGAGGCCGTTCTGCAAAAGGCGCAGGTGCCGGTTTCGGCGATCAGCCTCGTCTCGCTTTCGACGACGCTGGCAACCAACGCCCTGGTGGAGGGCCAAGGCGGCCGCGCCGGCCTCATCATGATCGGTTTCGGGCCGGAAGACCTGAAACGCGATGGCCTGATCGAGGCGCTCGGCTCGGATCCGGTTCTGTTTCTGCCGGGTGGTCACAATGTCCATGGCGGTGAGACGCCGCTCGACATGCGCGCACTTGACGAGGCGCTGCCGGAACTCGGGCGGCAGGTATCGTCCTTTGCGATCGCGGGCTATTTCGCCGTGCGCAACCCGGACCACGAGAAGCGGGTGCGCGAGCGCATCCGCGAGGTCTCGCACCTGCCGGTGACCTGCAGTCACGAACTGTCCTCGAAGCTCGGCGGCCCGCGCCGGGCGCTGACGACGCTGCTCAACGCGCGCCTCGTCTCGATGATCGATCGGCTGATCGGCTCCTGCGAGGATTTCCTGAAGGGCCGCGGCATCGACGTGCCGATGATGGTGGTGCGCGGCGATGGCGCCCTCATTTCCGCCGCCGAAGCGAGGCTGCGGCCGATCGAGACGATTCTCTCCGGCCCGGCGGCGAGCCTGGTCGGCGCCAGGCATTTGACCGGTCTCGAAAACGCCGTCGTTTCCGACATCGGCGGCACGACGACCGATGTCGCCGTTCTCGAGGGGGGCCGTCCGCGGCTCGATGCGGACGGTGCCGTCGTTGGCGGCTTCCGCACCATGGTCGAGGCGGTTGCCATGCGAACCTTCGGGCTCGGCGGCGATTCGGAAGTGCGAATCGACGATCGCGGCCTGAAAGCAAAATTCGAGCTTGGGCCCCGCCGTTTCCTGCCCTTGAGCCTCGCCGCCCATCTCCATGGCGAGGCGGTTCTCTCCGTGCTGGAGAAACAATTGCGCTCGCCCCATGCCGGCCGCCATGACGGCCGCTTTGCCGTGCGCACGGGCCTGCCCGATCATCTGGCAAGCGGCCTCCAGCCGCAGGAACAAGCGCTTTACGATCGGATCCGGCTGGTGCCGGTGGCGCTCGCCGACCTGCTCGTCACCACGGCGCAGCGGGCTACCCTTGACCGGCTTGTCGCACGCGGGCTGGTGCATATCTCCGGCCTGACGCCATCCGATGCCATGCATGTGCTCGGGCGCCAGTCGCAATGGAACGCCGAGGCCGCCCGTCTCGGTCTCGAGCTTGCCGCGCGCGGCAGGGACGGATCGGGCCAGCCGATCGCGATCTCGGCCAAGTTGCTCGCCGAAATGGTCGTGGACCGGCTGACGCGGCAGTCCTCGGAGGTGATCCTGCAGGCCTGTCTTCATGAGGACGGGGCCGGGGCGATTGATCCGGCCGCGTCGCTTGCCGTCGACCGGGCGTTGAAGCGCGAGCCGGGCATCGTCCGCTTCTCGATCGGCCTCGACCGGCCGCTTGTCGGGCTTGGCGCCTCGGCCCCCGTCTATTATCCGGTCATCGCCGACATGCTCGGCACCGCGGCCTCGATTCCGGGGGAGGCCGATGTGGCGAATGCGGTGGGCGCCGTGGTCGGCCAGGTGCGCGCCACCGTGACCGTCTTCGTCACGACACCGGAGGAAGGTATCTTCGTCGTCAACGGCGCGGGCATCAGCGAGCGATTCCTCAAACAGGAGCACGCGTTCGACGTTGCCCGCCTCCGCGCCGAGACGATGGCGCTGGAAACGGCGCGGGCAAACGGCGCAGAGCAGCCGGTGGCAACGCTGCATGAAGAAATCGATGCGCCCGAAATCGAGGGCGGACGCAAACTGATGGAGGCCCGATTCATCGCCTCCGCCAGCGGTCGGCCTCGAATCGCGCATTTCTGACTATTTCCGTTCGCGAAAAGTTAAGACCGCTGTAACTCTTTGACTCTGCGCACGGAGTTTCCGAAACCGAGCGCGATCTTCGGGTCGATGCGCTTGAACTTTTGCAGAATTGACAGCGGATGATTTGATGAGAGACTGCGCCCGCTTGCATGGCGGGTGTGCGCGGTCATTTTCCGCATGTATTCTGTTTCAAGATTCGAGCTTGGTGATTGAAATTCGGGAGTTGCGGCATGGATCGCGTTGAGAAATTTGGTTTGAACATCGATGCCGGACTGCACCGCTTTCTGGTCGAGGAGGCGATGCCGGGCACTGGCATCGAGGCCGAGCAGTTCTTTTCGGCCCTGTCGGCGCTCATGCACGATCTCGCGCCGAAGAACCGGGCGCTTCTCGCCCGGCGCGATGACCTGCAGGCAAGGCTCGATGCCTGGTATCGCGAGCACGGCGCTCCTGTCGACCTGGACGGTTATGAGGCCTTCCTCAGGGAGATCGGCTATCTCCTGCCCGAAGGACCGGATTTCTCCATCTCGACCGCCAATGTCGATCCCGAGATCGCAACCATCGCCGGGCCGCAACTCGTCGTGCCGGTGATGAACGCCCGCTACGCCCTGAACGCCGCCAATGCCCGGTGGGGCTCGCTCTACGACGCCCTCTACGGCACCGACGCGGTTCCCGAGACGAATGGCGCCGAGCGCGGCGAGAGCTACAATCCGGTCCGAGGCGAAAGGGTCATCGCCTGGGTTCGCGATTTTCTCGACGCCAGCGTTCCGCTGGCCGAGGGCCGTTGGAGCGGAGTGAGCGGGCTTGCAATCGAGGGCGCGGCGCTGGCGGTGACGCTGACGAACGGCACCAGAACCGTTCTCCGGAATCCGGCTCAATTCGCCGGTCATGCCGGCGCTGCGGATGCTCCGTCCGAGGTCGTGCTTTCCCGCAACAACCTGCACGTCGTAATCGTTCTCGATGAGAAGACGGCGATCGGCAAGGCGGATCCGGCGCGTATCTCGGATGTCGTTCTCGAATCGGCGATGACCGCGATCATGGATTGTGAGGATTCCGTTGCCGCCGTCGATGCCGAGGACAAGGTCGTCGCCTACCGCAACTGGCTCGGATTGATGAAGGGCGATCTCGAGGAAGAGGTCGCCAAGGGGGGGCGGATTTTCACGCGCAGGCTCAACCCCGATCGGGTCTATACGAGCCCGGACGGCGCGGCGCTGACGCTGCCTGGCCGGTCGCTGATGCTGGTGCGCAATGTCGGTCACCTGATGACCAACCCGGCAATCCTCGACCGCGACGGCCGCGAGGTCCCCGAGGGCCTCATGGACGCAATGATCACGGCGCTGATCGCACTGCACGACATCGGCCCTAACGGCCGTCGGGCGAATTCGCGTGCCGGGTCGATGTATGTCGTCAAGCCGAAGATGCACGGGCCGGACGAAGTGGCCTTCGCCTGCGAGATCTTCGCGCGCGTCGAGGCGGCGCTCGGGCTTGCGGCCAATACGATGAAGATGGGCATCATGGACGAGGAGCGGCGCACCACCGTCAATCTCAAGGAGTGCATCCGCGCGGCCCGCGGACGCGTCGTCTTCATCAATACGGGCTTCCTGGACCGCACCGGTGACGAGATCCATACCTCGATGGAAGCCGGGCCGATGATCCGCAAGGGGGACATGAAGCAAGCGGCCTGGATTGCCGCCTACGAGAACTGGAACGTCGACATCGGCCTTGAATGCGGACTGTCCGGACGCGCACAGATCGGCAAGGGCATGTGGGCCATGCCGGACCTGATGGCGGCGATGCTCGAACAGAAGATCGCCCATCCAAAGGCGGGCGCCAATACGGCCTGGGTCCCCTCTCCGACGGCTGCGACCCTGCATGCGACCCACTACCATCGCGTCGATGTCGCAGCGGTGCAGGCGGGCCTCAAGAGCCGACCGCGCGCCAAGCTCGCGGACATCCTTTCGGTGCCGGTGGCGGTGCGGCCGAACTGGACCGAGGAGGAGATCCAGCGCGAACTCGACAACAATGCGCAGGGTATCCTTGGCTATGTGGTTCGCTGGATCGATCAGGGCGTCGGCTGCTCGAAGGTGCCGGATATCAACGATATCGGCCTGATGGAGGATCGCGCGACCTTGCGCATTTCCTCCCAGCACATGGCGAACTGGCTGCGTCACGGCATCGTCAGCGAGACGCAGATCGTCGAAACGATGAAGCGCATGGCGGCGATCGTCGACCGGCAGAATGCCGGCGATCCGAGCTACCAGCCGATGGCCGGCCGCTTCGACGAATCGATCGCCTTCCAGGCGGCCCTCGACCTCGTGCTCAAGGGGTGCGAACAGCCGAACGGCTATACCGAACCGGTGCTCCACCGCCGGCGGCTGGAGCTGAAGGCGAAGCAGGCGGGGTGAGCGCCGCGTCCTACGCTTACGAGCAGGAGAAGACCCTTCCCAAACCCTTCCCACAAGAGGGAGGGGCTCGGCACTCGCGGCGCTCGCTTGCCCATTTCAGCCCTTCCGACTCACGCAAGGGTTGAGTACGTTGTAGTGAATGCATGGCTCGGTAAGCCCCTCCCCCTTTGGGGAGGGGACTTCCGGCGCTATTCCACGCAAGCGAATGAAAAGGCCGCCGGCATCGACCAGCGGCCTCTTTCGATAGACGGATGTTCCAGCGTTACTGCTGCACGACGACGCGCGCGCCGCGGCCCGGGCGAACCCGTGCATAGAGATCGATGATGTCCTGGTTCATCAGCCGGATGCAGCCGGACGACGCAGCGGTACCGATCGAAGACCATTCCGGCGTGCCGTGCAGGCGGAAGAGCGTGTCGCGGCCTTCCTGATTGAAGAGATAGAGCGCTCGGGCGCCGAGCGGATTGCTGAGACCCGGGCCCATGCCTTCCTCGACATATTTGGCGACTTCCGGCTTGCGCTCGGCCATCTCCTTCGGCGGATGCCAGGTCGGCCATTCCTGCTTCCAGGCGACATAGGCCTCGCCTTCCCAGGCGAAGCCGGCCTTGCCGACGCCGATGCCGTAGCGCACCGCCTTGCCGCCCGGCAGTACGTAGTAGAGGAAGCGATTCGGCGTGTTGACGACGATGGTGCCGGGGCGCTCCTTCGTCTGGTACTCGACGATCTGACGATGGAAGCGCTTGTCCAGTCGGTCGATCGGGATTGCCGGCAAGGGATAGCCGTGGTCCTCAACCGCGCCGTAATTGGTCGTAAAGATTTGATTCGTCGCCAGCTTTTCGCCCTCGGTGGAGGAGTCGGCGGTGGACGTCGTTTGAGAGCAGCCGGCGATGAGGACCGTCGCAGTCAGACTGCACAGAAGGAGAGCGTTGCGGAAGCGCATGAGGGTCTCGTAAAAGGAAGGTGAGGAAGTGCGGGGGAGGGTGCCCGGCCGTCAGCTTATTTGCGATTGCATGGCGCTTAGCAAGGGACGGAGGTGCCGCAATTCGGCCGCGAAGTGTAAATTCCGCGACGATTGCTTTTTTGCAACAAGCGGCCGGAGCGGCGCCCTGCGCCGAAGTCGAACGATGACGATTCTATCGATCCATGGCGACAATCCGCTCGCCGACGGGCGCCAGTCGGAGCGGGCATTGAAAGTGCGCCGCGGCGTTCAGCGCCTGCTTGCCGAGATGCGCCATGCCGTGTTGCCGGAACTCACGCTTGCGAGCGGCCGGCGGGCGGACCTCATATCGCTGTCGGCGAAGGGCGAGATCTGGATCGTCGAGATCAAGACTTCGATCGAGGATTTTCGCGTCGACCGCAAATGGCCGGACTACCGGCTGCATTGCGACCGGTTGTTCTTTGCGACTCATGCAGAGGTGCCGCTCGACATCTTTCCGGAGGAATGCGGACTCATCCTTTCCGACGGCTACGAAGCGCATATGTTGCGCGACGCCCCGGAACATCGCATTGCCGCTGCAACGCGAAAATCGGTAGTCCAGGGCTTTGCCCGGGCGGCGGCACAGCGCCTGATGCTGGCCGAATGGGCGGCTGAGAGAAACGGCGAATTCGGCGAGTCGATAGGCGATATCCTCGCCGGCAGCCGTGATGCGGAGTCCTGATTACTTTGGCGCCCGCTTCGCCAGGATGCGCTGCAGCGTGCGGCGGTGCATGTTGAGCCGTCGCGCGGTTTCCGAGACATTGCGTTCGCACATCTCGTAGACCCGCTGGATGTGCTCCCAGCGCACACGGTCGGCGGACATCGGATTTTCCGGCGGCTCCACCCGTTCGCCGGAACGCTGCACAAGGGCGGCGAAGATGTCGTCGGCGTCGGCGGGCTTCGAGAGATAGTCGACCGCCCCGAGCTTCACCGCGTTCACCGCCGTGGCGATATTGCCGTAGCCGGTCAGCATGATCATTCGCGTGTCGTCGCGGCGTCCCCGGATCGCCTCGATGACGTCGAGTCCGCTGCCGTCGCCGAGCCTCAGGTCGATGACCGCATGTTTCGGCGGATGCGTCTTTGCCTTGGCGATGCCTTCGGCAACCGATTCGGCGATCTCGACCGTGAAGCCGCGCGCCTCCATGGCGCGCGCGAGTCGCCGCAGGAACGGTCCGTCGTCATCGACGATCAGGAGCGTCCTGTCGGGCCCGATCAGTTCGGCATCCGACTGCGTACTTTGTCCAGCCGCTGATTTATCCGTCATCCTTCAACCCTCGAGCCCTACAATTCCGTTGAAATTACGTGGGTTTTTCTCCGCTGTCTTCAATAATCCGCCAATATTCATTTCGCCAGTTTCGTATCCATCAATGCGCGCGGCCATTCGACGCTGACGCGGGCGCCCGGATTGCCGTTCTCGAAGCGCAGCCGGGCGCCGGATCGCTCGAGCAGCGTCTTGGCGATGAAAAGCCCGAGCCCGAGCCCGCCGGCGCTGTCTTCCTTCTGTCGCCGGGTGACGTAGGGCTCGCCGATCCGTGCCAGGATGTCCGGTGCGAAACCATCGCCATCGTCCTCGATCGTCACCCTCACGCGCTCGGCCGTGTGCTCGACCGTAACGGTCACGGCCTTGCGAGCGTAGTCGACGGCGTTTTCCAGAAGGTTTCCGAGACCATAGAGGATGCCTGCATTGCGGGTGCCTACGGGTTCGCCGGCACGGTCGCCCTTCTCAACGAGCTTGATTTCGATCCCGAATTCGCGGTGCGGCGCCATCACCTCCTCGATCAGCGAGGAGAGCGGCAGGAGCCGCATGTGCTCCTCGCTTTCGGACGAGAGCGTCGTCAGGCGCTTCAGGATATCGCGGCAGCGCTCGCTTTGGCTGCGCAGCAGATGGACGTCCTCGCCGAAACGCGGGTCGTCGCCAAGCTCCCGTTCCATTTCCTTGGCGACGACGCTGATCGTCGCGAGCGGCGTCCCGAGCTCATGGGCGGCGGCGGCGGCGAGGCCGTCGAGCTGCGACAGGTGCTTTTCGCGCTGGAGCACGAGTTCGGTGGCCGTCAGCGCTTCGGATAGCTCGCTGGCCTCGAGCGAAACGCGATAGGTGTAAAAGGCGGCGAAGGCCGTCATCGATACGATCGCGAACCAGATGCCGACCGTCAGCACGCTCGGCATCAGCAAAACGGTTCCGGGATACCACGGCAGTGGGAAGGGGGAAAAGGCAAGGGCCGTGATACCCATGACCGCAAAGCCCGCCAGTACGATACTGTGTGGCTTCGGCTGCGAGGCCGACGAGATGATCACCGGCACGCAAAGAAGCGGGGCGAAGGGATTGGCAAGTCCGCCGGTGATGAAGAGCAGCGCCGTCAGTTGCGCCAGGTCGAGGCCGAGCAGCACGAAGGCGGCCGGCGCCGTCAGCCGGTGCGTCGGCGGATAGCGCACCGTCAGAAACGCATTGAGCAGCGCCAGGCTTGCGATCAGAGCCGAACAGGAAACGAGCGGCAGGGGAAATTGCAGCCAGAGCGCCGTGACGATCACGGCCACGGATTGACCGCCAACCGCGAGCCACCGCAGCCGCACGAGCGTCTGCAGCCGCAGGCTGCGATTGCCGTTGAGATTGTCGAGTGCCATTGCCGCCATGCCGGTCCTTTCGCGCTGCGGCTCAAGTCTATCGCCAGATCGGCACGATAGACCAGCCCTCGCGCATCGGCCCGAAAACCGGAGCCGATTTTCGGAAAGCGCCATGCGCAGATTCAAGGAGTCAGCGAGCTTTGCGAGCACGGCGCTGTATAGCAGGTTCAGCAAACTGTCCCGTGAATATCCGCCCGGTAGCTGCTCTACGTCCCACGCGGTTTCGCCCGCGTCGTCGGCGCGGCATTGGCGGGATCTTCCGGCCAGGGGTGTTTTGGGTAGCGCCCACGCATGTCCGCGCGCACGTCCTTCCAGGAGCCGGCCCAGAAGCCCGGCAGGTCGCGGGTGGTCTGGATCGGGCGGTGGCCGGGTGAGACCAGCTCGAGAAGCAGCGGCAGCCGCCCGTCGCCGATCGTCGGATGCGTCTTTAGCCCAAAGAGCTCCTGCACGCGGATCGACAGGAGCGGCTCGTCTCCGTCGTAGCGGATGGGATGCCGCTGTCCCGTCGGCGCCTCGAAATGCGTCGGTGCGAACCGCGCGAGATCGCGCTGGAGATCGTAAGGAACGAGGGAGAGAAGGCCTTCGGCCAGATCGCCACCCCGGATGCCGTCGATGCCGCTGGCCTCCCCCTGATAGGGCGCAAACCACTCGTCGAGGCGCTCGAGGAGTGCCGTATCGGACATGTCGGGCCAAGGCTCGCCGAGCGAGCGATGCAGGAAGCCGATGCGGTGGCGCAGCTGCGCCACGTCCTTCGGAAAGGGTACCGCAGCGAGCCCCAATTGCCTTACGCCATCCGCGAGCGCCCTTGCGGCCGCCTCGCCGCTCGGCCGGGGCAGAGGTGTCTCCTCGAAGATGATGGCGCCCAGCCGCGTCACCCGGCGGGCCCGCACCTGCCGGCTCGTCCAGTCGAAGAAGCTCTGCTCCTCGCGGACGATTGCTCCGGGCATATGCGCCTCGACGTCCCCCCGGTTGATCTCCGCGGCCGCAAGGACGCGCTGCGCGCCCGCCCGTCCCGTCAGATCTGCGATAACCAGCATTTCGGCCGCTGCCAGTCTTTCGGTTGCCGACACTTCTGCGCCCCGCCCATTGGCCATCACGAAGCGGCCGCGGCCGCCACGCTGAAGCGCAATGCGATCGGGAAAGGCGTGCATCAGCAGCGGCCCCGGCAGGGCACGCGAAGCATCGGTTCCTGCTCCGCAGAGATCCGCAGCCATGCGTCTGGCGAGTCGGCGCGCGGCCTCGGCCCTTTCGCCGCGATCGCTTCGAAAGCGCCGCAGCCGCTCCTCGATGTCGAGACTGTTGCCGCCGAGGCCCTGCTCCGTCAGCATCACGGCGATGAGGCAGGCTTCCGATGCCTGGCCCTCCTCGGCGGCCGAGGCCGCCATGGCGGCGAGCCGCACGGGCAGGGCGAGGTCGCGGACCTTGCGGCCCCTCGGCGTCAGCGCGCCCTGGGCATCGAGCGCGCCGAGTTCGACCAGAAGGCTGCGTGCCTCGCGCAAGGTCGTCTCCGGCGGCGGGTCGATGAAGGAAAGCGACGAAGGATCGGCTACGCCCCAATGGGCGAGATCGAGCAGCAGGCCGGAAAGGTCGCTTGCGAGAATCTGCGGCGGCGTGAAGGCTGCGAGCGCTGCCGTCTGCCCGGCGTGCCACAGCCGGATCGCGATGCCCGGCTCGGTTCGCCCGGCGCGTCCGGCGCGCTGGTCGGCGGAGGCGCGCGAAACGCGAACGGTTTCCAGCCGCGTGATTCCCGTCGAGGCTTCGAATACGGGCAGCCGCTGCAAGCCGCTGTCTACGACGATGCGCACGCCGTCGATGGTGATCGAGGTCTCGGCAATCGATGTCGCGAGCACGATCTTACGGGTGCCCGGCAGTGCCGGCCGGATCGCCGCATCCTGTTCCTTCTGGCTGAGATTGCCGAAAAGCGGCACGACCAGGGTGTTCTCGCTGAAGCGCACGGAAAGACGTTCCGCCGTGCGGGCAATCTCGGCCTGGCCGGGGAGAAAAGCGAGGATCGAACCGGCTTCGGCGCGGTGCGCCGTGGTGATCGTGCGCACCACTGTATCCTCGACGCTTTCGGACAGGTTCCTGGTTTCGTGGCGGATTTCCACCGGAAAGCTGCGGCCCTCGCTCTTGAGCACCGGGGCGTTGCCGAGCAGTTTCGAAACGCGCTCCACGTCAAGCGTCGCCGACATGACGATGATCCTCAGGTCGTCGCGCAAGGCCGACTGCACGTCGAGGGCAAGGGCGAGACCGAAGTCGGCGTCTAGCGATCGCTCGTGGAATTCGTCGAAAAGAACGGCTGACACGCCGGAAAGCTCGGGGTCGTCCAGGATCATGCGGGTGAAGACGCCTTCGGTCACCACCTCGATCCGCGTTTTTGCGGAAATGCGGTTGTCGAGCCGCATGCGATAGCCGACGGTCTCGCCAGGCTTTTCGCCGAGGAGTTCGGCCATGCGGCTCGCCGCGGCCCGCGCCGCAAGGCGGCGGGGCTCGAGCAGGATGATCTTGCCGTTCTTCACCCAGGGCTGGTCAAGGAGGAAGAGCGGCACCAGGGTCGTCTTGCCGGCGCCGGGAGGCGCCGAGAGCACGGCCGAACCTGCCTGATCGAGCGCCTCGGCGAGCGCAGGCAGAATATCGAGAACCGGAAGGGGCGGAAGCGGTCGCATCAGCCGTCCACCTCGCGTCCGATCTCGATGACCGGTCCGCCGGCGGCCTCCGCGTCGGCACGGTCGTGGGTGACGAGAACGGCCGGCAAGCCCGAAGCGCGCGCCTTGGAAAAGACGAGGTCGCGGGTTTGCTGGCGAAGGGCCATGTCGAGTTTCGAGAAGGGCTCGTCGAGCAGCAGGAAACGCGGCGCCGAGGTGAGCACGCGCTGCAGGGCAACGCGGGCCTTTTCGCCACCTGAGAGCGTTTCCGGATCGCGATCGAAGAAGCCGGAGAGCCCGACCTCGTCCAGTGCCTGCTCGGCCAGTTCTCGTCGTGCCCGGCGGCCTCTGATCGATTGCGGGATGGCGAAGAGGATGTTGCCGCCGACCGACAAGTGGGGAAAGAGCAGCGGATCCTGGAACAGGATGCCTGCATGGCGCCGGTCGGCCGCAAGCCTGGTCAGATCCTCGTCGCCGATAACGATCTGTCCGCTGGCCACGAATGCCGGATCGAGAAAACCGCCGGCAAAAGCCAGCAAAGTGGATTTGCCCGACCCGGAGGGGCCCATCACGGTCAGGATCTCGCCCGGCATCACCGTCGCTGAGAGCGCAAGCAGCGTCCGCCCTGCGAGCCGGATCCGAACATCCGACAGCATCAGCGATTTCGACCTGGTTGCCGGGATTGTGTTGGCGATGTCCTGCATTCACGTCCTCATGGCGCGCCGGTTGCGAAATAGCAACTGCGGCCCGAGCGACGCAACGAGAAATGCGAGGAAGGGCAGAAGCGCCTGGACAAGCGCATAGACGCCGATGACCCGCCGGTCGCCGCCGGAGGCCAGCGCGACCGACTCGGTCGCAATCGTCGTCAACCTTCCCGCGCCGATGAGCAGCGTCGGCAGATAAAGGCTGACCGATACCGAAAAGCCGACGGCAAAGGCCGTGAGGCAGGCCCGCAAGAGCATCGGCAGGCGGACCGTGATCAGGATCCGCAAGGGGGACTTGCCGAAGCCGGCGGCAATCCGCTCGAAGCGCGGGTCGAGTGCGCGCCACGGCGACGAGAGCGACAGCAGCACGTAAGGCAGCACGAACAGAAAGTGCGCCGCAAGCACCGTCGGGAAGACAGGCTTGAAGCCGGCGGCGACGATGAGAATTTGCAGGCCGAAGATGAAACTGATCTCCGGCAGCAGCAAGGGAAGGTAGAGCGATTTGTAGGCTATTGCCTTGCCGCCCCCTCCTGCGGTGCCGTTTCGGTTGAGAAGCATGATGGCAACGAGCAGCGCGAGCGAGGCCGCCGAGATCGCAAGCGCGAGCGTGGTGCGAAGCGGCGGCCCGAGTTGCGGCAGGCTGCGCACCCAGGTCTGCGGCGTGAAATGCGTCGGGAAACTATTTGGGAAGGGCCAGAGGCCCGCGATCGACCAGAGGCCGAGAGCTGCAAGCCCCAAAAAGATGAGAACGGCTGAGGCCGCCATTGCGATCGCCGACGCCAGCCGCAAAGGGGTATCGTTTCGAATACGTCGACCGGATGCGATCACCCGGGTAAGCGCGATCTTGCCGAACCGCTCGATCAGGAACCACGATGCGATCGCGACCGCAACGACGGCAAGCTGCAGCAGGGCGGCAGCCGAAGCGAGAAAGCGCGCGCTCAGCTCGTGATCAGCCGTCCAGAGGGCGATGCGCACCGGCAAGGTGGCCGGCAGTTGCGGCCCGAGAATGATGGCGACGTCTACCACCGAAACGGAATAGACGAGTACCGCAAACACGGCGAGCCGGATCTGCCGGTAGAGCGCGGGCCAGAGGGTGACGAAGAACCCGCTTACATGACCATGGCCTAGCGCCGCGGTCAGTTGCCGCGACTGGCGAAGCGGTAGCTGCGGCAGGGCAGCGAGTGCGACCAGAAAGAGAAAGGGAATTTCCTTCGCGACAAGCCCCGCGATCATCGAGAGCGCGAGCGGATCGTTCGGCACCAGCCATTGCGGCGGCCGGGCGAAGCCCGTCAGCTCTGGCGAGACCAGCCGGGGCAGAAGGCCCGAGGGCGCGATGAGGAAGGCAAGCGCAAAGGCGACGGCGGCGTGCGGAACCGCTAGCAGTGGCGAAACCAGGTGCTGGATGCGCGAAAAGGCCGGCGTGCCGGCGAAGCCGGCCAGGAAGGTCCCGACGATCGCAACCGAAATCGATGTCGTCGCCAGGCCGGCGGCAAGCCCCGTAAGCGTCGAGCGCAGGATATGCGGTTGCCTGGCTAGCTCGGCAAAATGGTCGAGCGTGAACCGGGATTCCCCGAGCGCAGGAAGATAGCCGAACGCTGGCAGTGCAATTCCCGCCATACCGGCAAGAACCGGTAGTCCGAGAATGAGGACGAGCAATCGGTTCGCGTTGAAGAGAGTGCGGGCACCCGTCTCAGTTGGCAGCGCCATAACGCCGGATCCATGCGGCCTCGATGTGCGTCATCCAGCTCGGATGCGGTTCGTCGAGCGCGGGTCCGAGCTCAGTGGGCTTGAGCGTTGCCACGCCCAGATCGAGGCCTTCGAAGGCCGATCGGTCTCCTGCCGGAAGTTTATCCAGCGAAAGAACCGTCGGATCGCCCCAGACTTTCGGATCCTGCTTGCGCAATTGCGCCTCCGGCGAGAGCAGAAAATTCGCGAAAAGCAATGCGCCCGCCTTCGCCGTTGCATTGTAGGGAATAGCGAGGAAATGCGTATTGCCGAGCGTACCGCCGGAAAAGACGAAAGATCGCACCGTCTCCGGCAGCTCGCCATTGGCGATCGCCGACGAGGCTTCCGCCGGGTTGAAGGCGAAGATGATGTCGAGTTCGCCATCGGCAAGCTTCTGCTTCATGTCCGGATAATTCTGCGGAAAGGCCTTGCCGTGCCGCCACAAAAGCGGCTTCAGCCGATCGAGATAGGCGAAGAGGGGGGCGGCATCCGCGGCGAAGCTCTCTTCATCGACCGGTTTCTGCAGCTTGCCCCTGTCGACGGTCAATTCGATCAGCACCTGTTTCAGAAAAGACGAGCCGATGAAGTCCGGCGGCTGCGGATAGGAAAAGCGCTCGGGATTGGCCTTGGCCCATGTGAGCAGTTCCACAGCTGAGTCGGGCAGCGCGCTTGCCGCCGTGCGGGCCGAATCGTAGAAGAACACGAGCTTGGCGCCGCCCCAAGGGCTTTCCAGCCCCTCGGTCGGGATGGTGAAGTCGGTCAGCACCGTCGGACTGGTCTCGAAATCGACGTAGCGCCAATTCGGCAGTCTCGTCGCCCAGTCGGGCCCGAAGAGCAGATTCTGCCTCTTCATCGCCGCGAAGTTCTCGCCGTTGATCCAGATGAGGTCGACCGAGCCGCCGTCATCCTTGCCCGCCGACTTCTCGGCGACGACCGTCGCCACTGCCTTCGCCGTATCGTCGAGCTTCACATGGACGACGGAGACGCCATAACGGGCTTTCATCTCCTCGCCCGCCCAACGGATATAGGCGTTGATGTTTTCGGAACCGCCCCAGGCGTTGAAATAGACCGTCTGCCCCTTGGCCTCGGCGACGACCTTGTCCCAATTGCCGGGATTGGCGGCGACCGCGCCGCCCGCAATTCCGCAGGCCAAGAGTAGCGCCGCGGCGATTTTCCCTGCCCATCCGATCATGCCGTTCCGCTCCCCCTTGCTGTCGGCGAGGGTAAGGCACTGATATAGGGCGTCAATCCGGGTTGCTGATGGCGGCCGTCACGATTCGGTGAGGCGGCCGCCCGATGCGACGAATTCCTTGCGAAGCTTAGGTCCTGACCCTAGGCCCGGCTCGCCTCGAAGGCGAGCACGGCGCCGGCGAGATCCTCGAGGGCCGCGCCGACCGACTTGAAGAGGGTGATCTCGCCGGACGCGGTGCGCCCGCGATGCGAGCCCCGCGCAAGCTCGAAGAGATCGGCGCGGATAGCATCTTCCGTGATCACGCCGGCGCGCAGCGGCTGGACGATGTCGCCGCCTTCGCCGAGAGCGCCTTCGCGCGTGTCGACGAAGATGCTGGCGCGACTGATGGCCTCATCATCCGACTCCCGCATGCTGGGCTTGAAAGCGCCGACGAGGTCGAGATGAGCGCCCGGTTTCAGCCAGCCGCCGCGGATCAGCGGCTCGGTGGAAAGCGTTGCGCAGGAGACGATGTCCGCCTCGCGTGCGGCCGCTTCGAGATCGCTCGCAACCGCGACCTCGACGCCTTGGAGTTCGAGCTCTTTCGCCGTCGCGTCGGCCTTCTTCGGGTCGCGCCCCCAGATGGTCACGTGGCGGATCGGGCGCACGGAGGTGTGGGCCTCGATGAGGTTTGTGGAGAGCCGTCCGGTGCCGACCACCAATAGCCGGCTTGCATCCTCGCGTGCGAGATACCGGGCCGCGAGCGCGGACGCCGCGGCGGTGCGGCGGGCGGTGAGCTCTCCGCCGTCGACGATCGCCAGCAATTCCCCGGTCTTGCCGGAAGACAGCAGATAGCTGCCGTGGATCGCCGGCAGTCCGCGCGTCTGGTTTCCCGGAAATACCGACACCATTTTCACG